>CBFDAZ010000339.1:0-6118 GCA_965602825.1 uncultured bacterium | reverse complement strand
CGGCCTCGACCCGCACCTGGGTGTCGTACAGCAGATCCTCGAGCCACGCCAGGACGAAGGGATGCCCGATGCTGCGCGCCTTGCGGATCAGCCCGAGCTTGAGCTCTGTGTCCCGCGCCCTGGGGATGGCATCCGCGACGACCATCACCTGGGCCCGGGTTTCCTCAGGCACACGGGCGAACCACCAGCCCCGCCGGTGAACGCCCACTGCCGCCTGCGGGGCGTCCCAGGTGTGGAACGACTCGTAGCGCCACCGGATCGCCGAGTCCGGCCCCCCATCCCCTCGCGCCAGCACCAGCACGTTCTCCGGGCAGCGACCGAAGTAACGCCGGTAGCGGTCCTTCCCATCGCTCCGGGTTGGGTCGAAGGACGCCCAGCCAAGGCCCGGCAGATAGGCTTCGGCCCACCGGTGCGAGACCCGGTCGATGTGGAGCGAGGCGCCGGAACGCCGCGCGTTGCCTCCCGCGAAGCGCGCCGGAACCCCGCACGCCCGGCACAGGGCAATGAAGGCGAACGTGTACTCGCTGCAGCTCCCGGTGCCCCGTTCGAGCACCTTGTCGGCCGAGTCCCAGGTACCGTCTCGGGAGTATTTCAGATGATCCACCACATGGTCGAAGGCCGCCCTGATGATCTCGACCGTGTTCGGTTCGGGTCGGCCCGCCTGAGCCGCCAGGATCTCTTCCGCCGGCGAGCGGATCTGCTCCGAGTCCAGCACGTACTTCTCCGAGTTGGCCAGGTACAGTTCTCTGACATCGTTCGGGATTTCCTTCGCGGAGTCGGTCTCGGCCGATGCGAGGTCGATCTGCCAGGGACGGAGTGTCGCATCGGTGATGGAGCGCGCTACGAAGTGCTCGCCGGGCTGCAGCTCATCCGTGTGGAACTGGGCGATCCGCTGTCCCCAGCGATCGGTCTCAATGCGCGAGGGTACCGGCTGCAGCTCGAGCGCGTCGATGGTCTGAGTCGGCGTGTCAGGCGCACACACAAGCACGACGTTGACATCGGGCACCGCCGCGTCGCCCCGATTGATTGCCCGGTCCACGAAGACAACGGTGACCTGCTCGTCGGCCTGAACGGACGCCGCGCAGGTGAGCAGCGCCGCCATGGCGAGCAAGTACATGCAGCGGCTTCTCTTGACCGTCATGAGCCTCTCTGTTTCCTGCGCCTGTGTGGGGCCCGGAGGTGTGGCCGTCTCGTAGGTCGGGTCTCCAGGCCCGACGCCGTTCTCGCCTCGACGCCTCAACCCTCGCCCGCCTCGGCCTTCAGGGCTGCCTCGATGGCCTCGGCGACCTTCTCGGCCAGCACTTCCGAGCCGTCAGGCGTGAAGTGGACGTTGGCCGGCCTCTGGATCTCCGCCAGTTGCGGTAGAGCAAAGGAGTACAGGTCGTCGATTGCGACGCCGTGCTCTTCCATGATCTGCGCGGCGACTTGGTTGTAGGCGACCACGTCGGCATCGCTTCGGGGAGGGTTCAGCTCGCCCTCCGGCACCGGCGTCGTTGAGCACCAGATAAGGGTCGCCCCGGTCTCCTTCATCCGCGCCACGAGCTGGCGCAGGTTGTCCTCGTACTGATCGATCGGGACCTGGTGGTTCCCGTCCTCCATGATCTTCAGGTCGTGCAACCCGAAGTTGAAGTGGATGACGTCCCACTTGCCCTCGCCGAGCCAGGCGTCGATCTGTTTGACACCGCGGCTGGTCGGCCCGCAGTTGGCCTTTGGCCGGTGGACGTTGGCCTTGCCTTGCAGCAGCTCGCGGGTCGGCAGCGTGTATCCCATCGAGATCGAGTCGCCGATCAATAGCACCCGCGGCAGGGCGGGGTCATCCTCGACCTCCGCGAAGGCCGGGTGCGGAGGCTTTGGGGGCTGGTCGGTCTGGGCGAACAGGCCGTTCCCCATGCTTCCTGCCGCGAACACGAGTGTCGATGCCATCATCAAGCTCCTCCGCAAGATGCTCATTCGTGTCATCTCCGTTGTGGAGTATTGTCTCGCACGGCCAATCAGCGCGCCGCACAGGTTCGCTGCGGCAACCCGGTTGCCCTTGACATTCGCGGCGGCTCCGATGGGGCTCCCGATCAGGCTACTCTGCGACAAGCGGGTAGGGGGGGGTGTTGAGAAGGCCCTCAAACCGGGGAGACAGACGGCCATTTCGCCCAGACAACGGCCGCCGCGTACCGGCGTTCGCCCGCGCTCGCGCCCCTCCGCAAGGGGGCTCCACAAAGCGCAGTTGGTCAGTCATCCGCCTGCGGGGTCCACATGCCGCACACCAGGTAGGCGTACGTGTCGGTCGGCCGGTGGTAGGTCTTCAGCCACTTTGCGTGTCCATCGCAGAACAGGTAGTTGTTGCCGCCGTTGTGCCGGGGTGTTGGGTCCGGGTCGTGTCGGTAGTTCCCCAGCCCCCCTCGCAGGCCGGGGTCGGCGGCGACGCACAGGCAGTCGGCGATCAGGATGGTGCCTGCCACATCATCGATCTGGGATTCGTGGGCGCCGGCAGGCGTCGGGTACCAACCCGTCGGCGGCCATGTCTGCGGCCCGTCGCAGTAGTACCCGAAGTTGATGCCATAGCCGCCGCGGTATCGCCGGTACTTCTGATCCACGCCCGCCTCACAGCCGTTCTCGTTGCTGCACCAGCCCCGTTCCCGGAAGCTTGGGCACTCGATCACGCTCATGTTGTTGGCGTACGGCTGCAGCAGCATCATCCACCAGACCCGATACCCGGGTCCAGCATCGACAGGTTGGTGGGCGGCGACGTACATCCCGCCGTGGTCGTCCAGGTACATCGAGCTTGCCAGGCCCAACTGCCGCAGGTTGGACGCGCAACTGGACTTCCGTGCTGCCGCGCGCGCCCGGAAGAACACCGGGAAGATGATCGCCGCCAGCACCATGATGATGGCGATTACGACCAGAAGCTCAATGAGGCTGAAACCTGAACGTCGCATCTGGACCCTCGGTCTTGCGGTCGTCTTGCTGCCAGGCCATGCCGCCTCGTGTAGGCGTGGGGTGAGCGTGGCAGACTCCCCCGGTTACGCCGACGGCTCTGGAACACCGGGCCCTCTACGGGCCTGCCTTCCTCACCAACGGTGCAGGGGGTGTGGGCGCCTGTCTGGGTCTGGGCCTGTTCCCGCCCGTGTTGTGCTGCAGCAGCACCACGGTGACGCCGTTCACCTTGTTCTCGCGCACCACGACGCTCCCACTGTCAGGGAAGCCGCCGATCGTCAACTCCAACACCCGCGGGTTTCCCCCCCCGCCGCTCTCGCTGATGGTCTGGGGCCTCGGGTACTCGCCCTTGTAGAACCGGGCGACCTTGTCGAAGTCGTCAGGGGCATGCAGGTCCGCCATTATGGTGAAGTGGGCTTCGCCCTCGATCGTGTGCGCGCGAGAGAGTTGGGCACCGGGGTAGGCCCTGATCCCCAGTCTGTCCCAGTCGACCCTGTCACCGGACGTGACCCTCGAGGGGCGATGGCGATGCCGCGTTCTGCCGTGCCACATGACGAAGCCCACTATCAGCGACCCCACGAGGAACGCAGCGAGCGTGATCCGCGTCTTCCTGCTCATGTCCGCTCCCCCCTGGTGGGCAACTCGTCCGTACGCCCGGCTGCCGTGGTCGTGGGCGTACTCACGCGTCGCGCGCGCCAAATGCTCGGGATGCCGGAAGCATCTTGTTCGGGCCTCGATCTGTTGTTGGTCCGCCTGCTCCGCCACCTGCCTGGCTCGAGCCCTCGGGTGAGCGCCGAAGCCCCCTGGCCGCGTTGATGACCGTCGCGAGGCGTTCCGGATGCTCAGAGCCGATCAGGTACTGCTCACCGTTGGCGGTGCGCAGTCGGACGCCCCTCCGCCCTCCGAAGAAGTACGCCCTCATCCCGCGCCATCTGACGCCGATTTGGAAGAACGACCGGAAGTCCGGGAGAGGGGAGAATGCGTGTACCTCCGCCTCCACCACATCCGCGGTTTCCAGCGTGCGCGCACGGCGACCGAGCATCCCGAGTCGCACCAGAATCTGCTCGGGCGTCACCACGACCCGCATTCCGAACCCGTACAGGACGAGCAGCGGGTAGACCACCGCCAGGATGCAGCACTCGATCACCGCCGGCAGGAACCCGGCAACGTGGGTAGCCGCCCACTGGCCGACGAAGTAGACGGCTGTGTACCACGAGACGACTACTCCGAGGAGTCCGAGGACGGACACCCATGCCGGGTTTTGGGTCTCCCAGTGTACCCATCGCTGTTGGCGCGCAGTGCGCTCGGCGATCTCGGCCTGCACCGCCTCGCTGTCCTCCGAGGCGAGCGCCGGGCCCTCAGCGGGACGGCACGGCCGCATCAGCTCAACCAGGGCGCCCATCCCCACCATCCCGGCGAGCACGACGGCGGGCACCCCGACCGAGTAGAGGAGGTTGCCCGGTCCGTGCCAGACCTCCAGTACGTAGCCCCACACTCCACCCACGATCAGGGCGACCCCGAACTCGTCCAGGAGTGATAGGGAGTTGAACCGCTTGCGGACCTCCTGCCGCGACCAGGCCTCATCGAAGACGACGGACAGGAGCACGATGTAGAAGGCTCCCATCAGGAGCAAGTCCAGATCCCGGGTTGACCTGAGGTAAACTCCGGGTCCCTGAAGAGCGAAGTGGAGGGGCGCAGGTCGCGGGAGGGGCAAGTCGTGCCACAGCAGCGCGACGGCCGTCGCCGCCAGCGGCAGGACTGCCGGCAGGTGCGTCCACAGCGGGTGATGCAGTCTGAACCTCATGTTCTGCTCCCGCCCTCGGTTGGCTCGTCGAGCAACGTGTTGACCAGTTCGCGGAAATCGCCGGGCGAAAGGCCGAGATGGAAGGCCTCGGTGATGAGTTCCCTCAGTTGGCGGCCCAGGACCCTCTGCACCGTTTCCTGACTCGCTGGCTCGCGGCGAAGCGGCGCGACCCTGGCCCGGCGACCCAGGCGGAGGCGTACCACGCCCTGATCCCTCAGCCTCTGATAAGCCTGGTGTACCGTGTGCAGGTTGATGCCCAGGCTGTCCGCCAGCTCGCGCACCGACGGCAGCTCGTCTCCCGGCCGCAACTCGCCGCTGCGGATGTGTTCCTTGACCTGGGCCACGATCTGCAGGTAGATCGCGCGAGGATCGTCGTCGTCGATCGAGAGGAGCACCACAGCCCTCCGTACTATCTGTTATATCAATTCTATAACAGATATACGGATCTGTCAAGGGCGACATGCAGGGCTTGCCGTGCGCGACCTCGGAACGCGAATCTGCAAGCTGGCCTCCTCGCACACGCGGAGTCACCTGCCAAGGCCAAGTCGCCCTGTCAACCCCCGACCGTGCTGCCGTCATCGCTGCCAGTCCCTCGCGACGCCTTCTCTCGCGCGATCCTCTCCATCCACTCGTCCGACATCCTCCTGAATCCCTCGTGCAGGTCCGGGCGGGTACGGGCCTCGGCGAAGAGCGCCTCGGCGCGGTCGAGGTCACCGGTCTCACAGTACGCGGCTCCCAGATTGCACTGAACGTAGGGGTCACGTTCCTCCGGAGGGATCGCTTCCCCCAACTCAATGGCATCGGCGGGGCGGCCGCTAGCGACCAGACGCGCGATGCGCCCCGCGGGTGCATTGCGGGCCTGCAGGTAAGAGATCACCACCCAGAGCGTCAGGGCCACGACCAGCAGGCCTCCGCAGAGCAGTGTGAGCCAGAGCCCCACGTTCACCCCGCGATGGGTCAGCCATTGGAACCCAGCCGTAGCGACAGCCAGGGCGACCGCCAACTGGGGCTCCAACCGCCCGTCGCGGTTCCCCGTGAGCCGACCCCGCCGCCACAGGGCGAAGTGGATGATCGCTCCCAGAAGGAGCAGTCCGAAGCCCGTGGCGCCGACCACGATCGCGAACGGCGGCCCGCCCTCGTGCATGGGCTCACGCCACTCGGGTTCGGGCGCGACGAGCCCAAGCACGCACGCCACTGCGCCAAACGCGTAGGGGAAGCCAAACCAGCAGCCCGGCCTCAGCGACTCCCCCCACAGCGCCCGGCGTCTGAAGAGGAGGAAGCCGATCAGTGCGGCCCCGCCCAGCACAGCCACCGGCACCAGGATCCACGCGGCGCACTCAGCAGAGCCCATAGTGTCCTCCCTATCCCTCCCAGGCGACCTGTAGC
>CBFDAZ010000338.1:0-6120 GCA_965602825.1 uncultured bacterium | reverse complement strand
GCGCTGGCACCCGCATGGCATCAACTTCTGGCCCTCGAACGCGACCGCCCTGGAGAGTTTCTCCTATTGGCTCCACTGGCTTGACCCAACCAATTACGACCCGCAGGTCATCGAGCGCGACCTGGCCGCCCTGGCCGGCCTACACATGAACTCGGTCAGCATCGCCCTCAACAACAGCGCTCAACTCCCCGCCCTGAACCACTTCCTGTTCCGATGCGCCCAATACGGCATCCGGGCTAACGTGTATGTAGCGGGCGGCCATCCCGCTCAGCGGAACGTCCAGCATGTGCTCGACCTGATCGCCGGAGGGCGGCTCGCCGGCAACCCAACGATCTACGCCTGGGACATCGCCTGGGAGCCTCACCTGGGGGACTACGGGACGCGCATGCAGTTCGACGATCAATGGGCCGCCTGGATCACCGAACGCTACGGCAGCCTTGAGAATGCCGAACGCGACTGGAGTTGTGCCGTGCCGCGCAGCGAGGAGGGCAACGTCACCGGGCCATCCCAGGAGCAGATCCTCAACGACGGCGACCACCGCGTCATGGTGGCGGCCTACCGGCGCTTTGTTGATGACCTCATCAGCCGGTCCTACGGCGACTGGGCCAGGGCAGTGCGGGCGGTTGATCCGCATCACCTGATCGGCGTCCGCTCCGGGTATGGCGGCACAGGCCAGCCGGGCGTCGATCGCGTGATGCCCTTCGACCTGGCGAGCGGCGCCAAGCATCTGGATTTCACCTCACCGGAGGGCTATGGCCTGGGCGGCCCATGGGAGAACTTCGAGCGCGGCGGCTTCACGACCGCTTACGGGCGCCTGGCCGGCGCCGGCAAACCCGTCTTCTGGGCCGAGTTCGGCATGAGCATCCATCCCGACTACACGCGCGAACGACTTGAAGCCCAGCGACTCCTGTACGAGCACATGTACCGGATGGTGATATGGTCCGGCGCGAACGGCTCGGCGGGCTGGTGGTTCCCGGGCGGCTTCCGGGTGGGCGAGAGCTCCGACTACGGCATCATGAACCCCGATGGCACTCCCCGGCCAAGCGCCCTCGAAGCCCGCAAGTGGGCCCCGAAGATGGCCGCACACCGCGGCGCCCCGGAGGCCGACTACTGGATCACCATCGACCGCGACCTCGACCCACGCGGCTACTCCCAGGTCTGGGCGCGGCACGGGGAGGAGTACGTCGAGGCGCGGCGGGCCGGGCACGCCGTCGGCCTTCGCACCGATGGCACCGGTAAGAACTCGACTGACTGCCCGATGGTGGCTGTCGGGAACACTCGGGCAGACGGCACGAACCCTCCCAAGTACCTCAATGCTGAGTTCAATTACGTCCGCGTGCGCGCCGGCGGCGAGTGGATTGAGGTGGATCATCTGGGGACGGTGAGCGTGCCACCCAACCGCCGGGCGGAACTCGTCGCCTCTGTCGGCAACACCGGCGAGGCCCAGTGGGTGAACCCCGCAGGCGGCGGCGCCGCTGAGGGCAGCGTCTTCCTGGTCAGCGCTCCCGGCGGCGACATCGAGGTGCGGGAGCCGCTCCCCAGAGATGTGCCCCGCTACGGCGACGTCATCGTCGGGCCCTTCGTGATCGCCGAGCGAATCGACACCGAGAGGACGGTTGTCCTGCGTATGCAGGCCGAGGGCCGGACGCCCTTCGGGGAGCAGTTCCGATTCACGTTGCGAGCGGAGCGGTAGAGCGAGGTACCGACCGTCCCACGGTACCTCTGACTAATGACACACCGGAGGCGCGCGCTCACACGGTGTGCTCGGTGCGGGCGATGATCTCGTCCTGGAGGTCTTCCCACAGAGTGACAAACGGGGCGGAATAGCCGGCCACACGGACCATCAGGTTCTGGTGCTTCTCCGGGCAGCGCTTGGCTTCCAGGAGCGTCTCGCGGTCGTGCATGTTGAACTGGAGCTGCTGTCCGCCGGCGCGGAAGTGGCTCTCGATCAGCGCCGCGACCTTCTCGACGCCTGCCTCCGTCTCCAGGAGCTTCGGGTCGAGCTTGACGTTCAGCGTAGTCGAAGTGGGCAGCAAGTGGTGGGGGAGCTTGGCCACTGAGTTCAGGAGCGCTGTGATGCCGGCGCGGTCGCGCCCCTGGGCAGACCCGGCGCTGTCCGCGAGCGGCTCGCCCGCCCTGCGGCCGTCGGGTGTGGCGCCCGTCATGCGCCCGAACTCGATCTGCATGTTCTCGCCGCCGGCCAGAGTGCCCAGGTTGTACTCCCCGCCGCGAAAGGGCGTAGGCCTCTTGAATAGCTCCGCAAACGCCTCGATCACCTGACCCACAACCGCGTCCACCTCATCGTCGTCGTTCCCGAAGTGAGGCAGCTCGTTCAGCACGCGTTCACGCAGAGCCTCGAAGCCCTCCCAGTCGCGACGCAGGGCCTCGACCAGCTCGGCGAGGGTCATCACCCTCTCCTCGAAGACCAGCCGTCGCATCGCCACGAGCGAATCGCCCAGGTTCGCGGCTCCGACGATGTCCCAGTTACAGTGGTTGTACCGCGCTCCGCCCTGGGTGTAGCCGCGGGCGTTCTCGATGCAGTCGCTCACGACGAGCGAGGCCGCGAGGTGGCCGCCGGGCACCTCAGCCTCCCGCCGGTCGCGGCAGAGCGAGGCTTCGTGAGCACCCTCGATCGCGAAGTCCATTCCGCGGACGAGCGTCTCCCAAAGCTCGTCGTAGCTGTCGATGGAACCCAAGTCGGCCCCCTCCCCGAGATCCGGCTCCAGGCCGAGGACCATCCGCAGGACCTTCGGCAGGTTGATGAAGCCCTCGACCGCTCCCATCTGGGCCTTGCCGGTGATGATGACCTCGTGGCAACCCGACAGGGAGAAATCGCGCGCGTCCTCGATCGCGATGCCGGTCCGAGCCAGAGCGGGCACAATCTGCTCGTCATTGCAGAAGTCAGGGTTGGTCGTCTGATTGCGGAGCACGCGCACAGCCCGGCGGAGGAGATCGGACGGCGTGTTCGCGTTCCATCGCAGACCGACCTGTGGCCGGTGCAGCGCCAGCTCCTCGGTGACCTCCAGCCCGAGCCAGGTCAGGTCGTTGGAGGCATCGGCGCCATCGGGCCTGACGCCCCCGAGTGTGAGGTGGTGGCGGGCGCTCACACCGTCGTGGGCGCCCGGGAACTCGAAGTACTTCAGCCAGAGGCAGCTCAGCAATTCCCTGGCGAACTCCCGCGTAATCGCGCCGCACTGAATGTCCTGTTCGTAGAAGGAGCGGAGGTACTGGTCTACGCGGCCCGGCGCGTCGGGCAGGAATAGGAAGCTGAACCAGGCTGCCTGGCAGGCTTGCCAGAAGGTCTGCGGCGGGAGTTCGACGACGCGGCGGCAGTTGCCGGCGATGGCCTCAAGTTCCTTGCGGCGGCGATCATCGGCACAACTGGCGGCGAGGTCGGTGGCGGTGTCGGCGTACCGGCGGCAAAGGTCGACGTAGCCTTCCGCCATGATCTTGAGAGCCTCTAGGAACTGCCGCTTCTCTTCGGCCTCGGCCTCGCCGGCCTCCAGTCGACCAAGGCGTTCGTCGATCCGCTCCACCAGACCGCTGAAGCCGATTGAGAGGACCGTGTCGTAGTTGAGGGTCGTGTGATTGCCGGCCGGCGCGAGGAGAGCCTGCTGGAACAACAGCTCGACGTCTTCCGGCACCGGCCAGGGCGAGGAGTAGGCCTGCCGCCAGCCGGAGTGAACTTCCGGAGGCGCGTCGCCATGGCAAATCCCGGGGCGCGAGCCGACCAGTAACTCACCGTCCCAGATGACGACGGCTCGGTGCCGGCAGTCATACGCGAAGGCCTCTGCCTCCCGGATGACGGACGGCTCCCCCTCGGTCGCTGCCAGTGACTGCTCGCGCAAGCGCCCCGCCTCGGGGTTCGGGCCGATATAGCTTCTCCTTGCGCGCTCGCGCAGCGACTCGATCCTGGCCGTCATGGCTCGCGACCTCCGGTCTGTCCGTGGAGTTCGTCGTCGGTTGCCCACAGGAGCCCACGGCATGGGCCTCGGGAGCGATGATTCCCTGCCGCCCGGCCTCGCTCCTCCGCCGCGGCGTCGCCCGCCGGCGACTCGTGTCCTGACGCGCGCGGGTTCAGGGTGCCGGGAGCAAGGGAGGATATGCCGCCGGAGCGAATGGGGCGAGGGTGCTGAACGGGACAGCCAGGATGGGGGTGCGCCGGCACCGCCCGGCTGCTCGCGCGACCAACCGGGCCCCGAGGACTACGTGACGCAGCAGGAGCTGCGTCGTCACGTGGGCGCCGCGCCGCGACCGTACCCGCCACCCAAGGAGGAGCAGTACATGCCACGTTGGGGCCGTTACGAGGAGTTGCGCCCCGCGCAGATCGAGAAGATCATCGAGGAGGCCGGCATCGCCTACCTGCCGTGGGGATCGCTGGAATGGCATGGGCCCCACTGTGCCATCGGGCTGGATGCCCTGAAGATCCACCACCTCGCCCTCCGCTGCGCTGAGGTAACGGGCGGCGTCGTGCTGCCGGTGGTCTATGCCGGCTATCAGACCATGAAGCCACACGCCGACTTCAAGCATACCATCGAGGTGCCCGCTGAGGTCATCCACGGCCTCGTCAATGCCTACCTAGACCAACTGGCTGACGAGGGGTTCCGCCTGGTTGTATTGATGATGGGCCACTACGGCGGGGAGCATGTGAAGAACATCCGCTTCGCCGTCGAGAACTGGCCCCGCTACCGCGACCCCGGAACGGGCATGAGAATCTGGGCGTTCCCTGAACCGGAGATCATTGCGGAGGACGGCTACCGCGGCGACCACGCGGGGGCCTACGAGTCGTCCCTGCTGATGTACTTCCGGCCGGACCTGGTCGAGCTGGGTGCGCTTCCCGCCGACGGGGAGCTGGACGGCAAGGCTCTCGGCATCGGCGGCGAGGATCCGCGCACGAAGGCGAACCCGGAGTACGGCCGGGAGCTCTGTGAGGCCGTTGTCAACCGTGTTACCGAGGGCGTTCGAGAGCGACTGAGCGAGTGAGTCCGTGAACGACGAAGAGAACAGCCGGCCCCAGGTACAGCGCCGACGGCTGCCGGTCGGCAACTGTGGACTGCCGCTGGTGCTCCTCGGGGCGCTGGCCTTCGTAGTCTGGGGCCTGTGGTTGGTGACGCGGCCCCAGCCAAAGCCTGACGTGGCCGCTCCCGCCTCGGGTGACGCGGCGCGCGCCGTCGAGCTTGTCAAGGGCGTCGCCGAGACCTACCGCGACGACCCCGACGCGCGCCGCGAGTCTCTGGGCGCGCTCCGCGTGCTGTCAGCGGACGCGCGAACGGAGGGCATCGTCCGCTGCCTGCGGTCAACAGGCTCTGACTTCCTCGGACTGAGGAACGCGGCAGCCTACTTCGCGGGTCAGTTCGTCGCCGATGATCCCCGTCTCCTCGGCCCCCTGGTCGCGGCCCTGGAGGAAGAGGCAGAGATGGCGGCCTTTGCCCTGAGTCGGTCGCCGAGCCCGAAAGCGTTCGCGGCTCTGTCCGAGGAAGCCCACAGCCAACGCCCCAAGGCCGCTGTCCATCACGCAATCTGGGCCTTGGCCGTCCGCCAGGAGCCGGAGGCGACGGACGCGCTGCTTGAAGTTGTGGTGACCAGCCCAAGTCAGCTCAACGGCAAGGTCGCTGCCGAAGCGCTGGGCTATCGGCAAGATCCGAAGGCCTACCGCCCGCTCGCCAACCTGGTGAAGACGATCCAGCCGACGGAAGAGCCATGCACCGTCGGCGAACGAGCTGCCCTGGCGCTCGCCTGGTTGGGTCGGGATGCAGCCGTGAAGCACCTGCGGGAGGCGGCACACCGCATCGGGGACTACTACACCAGCGAACGGCTCACCCTTGCCTTCGCTCTCTGCCGGCTCCGCCCACCGGATGACTACAACTTCTGGATCCTGGCCGAGGGCACGAAGAAGGGCCTCCCTCGCGCCCCTTACCGCAAGCAGGACCGGGACGAGTTCGCGACGGCCATGTACCTCATCGTCCAACTGAGCGACGAGCGCGTCAAGCCGGCGCTCATCGCCGCCAGCCATCGATCCGAAGGGACCCACGCGGAATGCTTGCTGGGCGCCTTCTGGCGGCTGGGGGTCGAGCCGAAGTGGGATTCCGCGAAGAGCGGCTACATCCTCCAAAACCTGCC
>CBFDAZ010000337.1:0-6125 GCA_965602825.1 uncultured bacterium | reverse complement strand
CGGACGCACCAGCCGGCGTCGCGCGCTTCCTGCACGCGCTCAACGGTGTCTGCTGGCACCGGCTCGGCCGAGTTCGTAGTGAGCTGCCACGGAGAGAGGTCGTCCGCCTCGAAGGAGCCGTTCTGCAGTCGGTTCGGCGCCTCGGCCGGGACGGCCGACCTGAGCCTCAGCGAGGCGGCCTTGGCCACGTCGTAGTTGGCGCCGCCGGTTGGTGCGAGGGCATACCACGGACCGGGCGTGCTCCCGTTCCGACGCGCGCCGACGTTGAACCGTAGCTGGTCGATCTCATCCGGCTCGAGGCCCATCGGCATGAAGGGGATGCGGAACTCCGCGGTCCATGAGTCGTCGGTCACGGCAGCGGCGTATCCGATTGCTATGCCAAGGCGTTGCGCTTCCTCCTCGGTGGCTCCGGCGTCGGTTCGGCTTTCCATCCGGCTGGTCGGGAACCCGTGCAGGACGAACGTCGGGCCGGGCTGCCGTTGGGCGACTGTCTGGAAGTCCACCTCGACGCCGTCGTCCTGCCCCCACTCGGTGGGCTCGGTCGGCAGGGCCGCTCCGGGCAGA
Organism: uncultured bacterium; assembly: GCA_965602825.1. Classification (GTDB taxonomy): domain Bacteria; phylum Armatimonadota; class Zipacnadia; order Zipacnadales; family VGFC01; genus CBFDAZ01. Next base: position 5,561 of record CBFDAZ010000337.1, on the reverse strand, counting down.
CGCTCCACTCTCACGCCGACATAGAGAGCTTCATCGTCGGCCATCACCAACGCGGCGCCCGCCGGAGCTGCGTTCTCCGCTTCCGGCTCGATCGCTGTGAGCAAGATGGCTTGCCCGGCATCCATGCCGTGCCACTCGTCCGCGGTCAGGCGCCCGTCAATCACGACGGGGCCCGACGGCCGGCGAGCGTAGATGATCGGTTTGAGGCCGAGCGGCTCGGGCTGGTAGACCTCGTCATAGTCGAAGATCGCCCGGGCCTCCTTTGCACTGGAGAGATCCGGCCTCTCGAAGTCCGCGCGTCCCGCAGCCAGTGGGCGAACAGAGTCCGCGTCCCGCACGACCGCGGCGCCCCACTCCGCCGTCCGGAAGCGCAACGTGCCCGAGGCGCCCTCGGGCAGTGCCTGGGAACGGAGCCAGTCCCCCGGCGTGAACCTGAGCGCAGCGATCTCCCGGCCGTCGGCCTCGACCTTGGTGAGAATGGCTTCCGCTATCGGCAGGTTCAGCGCCACCTGCAGAGCGCCGTTCTCGGCGCGCGAGACGCAGACGCCGTTGTGATGGCCCGGGAGCCAGAGCTCTCCGCCGCGCTCGTAGGCCCCGATGTCCGGAGCCGCCCCCTCGAAGGGTGCGGTCACCCCCTCGACCTCGCGCCCGGCATCCACCAGCGGAGAATCGGGCCCCGGCCGGAAGTCGAGATCCAGAGGATCGACCAAGCCAAGAGCGCCGCCGAGGTGGTTGTGCGAATTGTCGCCGGGAAGACCAGGATCGACCTTGCTTCTTGTGGAGCAGATGACGTTGGCGCAGTTGTTGACCAGCAGGCTGTCTTCATTCTGGTGCTCGTACGCAGGGACGTGCTCCTGCCACCACTTGTCCGGCTCGCGTCCGGACAAGAACAGGATGTCCGCGGCGCCGTTGCCGAAGCACGTGTTGTTGTAGACGCGGTTGAGCCCGCCTTTGACCACGACGCCGTCCCGCCGGACGTTCCAGACTACGTTGTGGTGGATGCGGACACCGCGAGTCTTGTCGTCGCCCCGGATGCCAAGCGAGTTGCTGGGTGACAGGCTGTCGTGGACCCAGTTGTAGCGTATCTCCAGCCCCATGGCCTGCGGCATCGACGTGTAGATCAGCGACACGTCCTTGCTCAGCAAGCCCCCGTGGTGGACGTGGTTGTGCGCGATGACGCCATGGCGGTTGCCGCCGCTGTTGATGATCGTGTTCCCGACGTTGTAGGCCGTGTTGTACCGGGCCACATTGGCCGGCCGCTCGTCATCGCGGCTGCCTGCGAGGGATATGGCCGTGTGCCGCAGCGTGCCGCTCCAGTTGACGTCGTGAATCAGGCAGTTCTCCACGACATTGCGGGCGCCCCGCACCTGGATGCCGAAGTTGCCGCAATGGGTCAGGGCACAGCTTCGGACCACGTTGTCTTGCCCGGTCAGACGAGTACCGGCGCTCCTGCGCGGCGGCTCTTCAGCGTCCGGAATACCACGGGCGAAGGAGGGGAACAGCAGATTGCAGTACTCAACCGTGCAATGGTCGGCGTCCTCGAATGAAAACGTGCAGCCGAAGAAGTGGAAGCCCGAGATGGTGACGTGCCTCATCCCGGCACCCACAAACCCGTAGTCCCTGGCCTTGGTCTCGACGGTCATGCTGTCCGGTGATACGCCCTCGGGGGGCCACAGATACAGCGTGCCATCCTCGGCCAGGAACCACTCGGTCGGCGCATCGAGGGCCTCCGGGTGACCCATGAGGTAGTAGCAATCGTCACCCCACCAGTGGGTGCGCTTGCTGTGGAACTCGTTCATCTTGATGCGGTATTCGAACGTGTCCCCGCCCCGGGTGTGGTTGAGCACGGGCCGGCTCCAGGTCCAGAACTGGTGGGCGACGTTGAGTATGGCAGTGGCGCCGGTCCAGTCCAGACCCGTCTCGGCCAGCTCCGGGTCGTGCAGGCGCTCGTAGCCGCTCTCGGGGCCCGTGGTAGCCCAGCCCTCCCGCGAGAGCAGCCTGTCGAACGTCGTATTCGGCCAGCGCGCCTCCAGCATCATCTGCCGGTTGACGAATAGCTGCTCGAAGCGTAGGTCGGTCTTGGTCCTCAGTATCGAGTCAGGGTGCGGCTGCCACGGCCCGTTGACCGGCTCCGTTCCGTCGAGCACGGCCGTCTCCCCGGGATACGCAATGAAGCGCACGGGTTCCTCGGCACTGCCTCCCCGCTCGATCGTGACGGTCTCCCGGTATGTGCCCCCCCGGACGTAGCACGTGTCCCCCGGCTGCATGACATCTGCGGCCCTCTGGATCGTCCGGAACGGCTGCTCGACGGTGCCCGGCTGGCCGTCATCGCCATCAACCGCGACGAGGTACTCGGCGGCCGGCCCGACCGCCGCCAGCCACACACTCAGCAGTAACGGTACAACGCAGCGCATTGTGTCCTCCTCGTACTGGCGTCCAGTCGCACGCACCATTCGACGATGTGCGCCCTCGTCACCTGCCGGAAGTTGCTCCCGCCGGGCCCTGGGGTCCTTCGCCTCCGCCGCCTCCCGCCGCGCGTGGTGTTAGTGAAGCCAACACGAGACCATTCCTTGACCGCGGCCGGTTGTGCTGCCAACGCAGGGCGCGGATGGACGGCGGACGAACCACGTCGCCGAGGTAGTCCGCCCAGATTCGCCGCCATCCCCGGGGAGTGCCAAAGCGTCTACGACAGCCATCGCACCCCGCGGATGCGCCAGCTAACGAGAGCCAGGATGAGGATCTTCGTGGCTGTTGATATGGAAGGGATCAGTGGAATCTCCCAGAGCGAACAGGTCAGCCCCGGCGGCCGGCTATACGAAGAGGGACGTCGGTTCCTCACCGAGGACGTGAATGCATGCATCGAGGGTTGTCTGGCGGGCGGCGCCGAGCAAGTCGTGGTCCGCGACATCCACGGTGGCGGCAACCACTTTATCTGGGAGGACCTCGACCCACGCGCCGAGTACGTACGCGGCGCCACTGACCGGGAACGCTTGCCAGGCATCGCGGATTGCGCCGGACTCATTCTGCTGGGTTACCACGCCATGGCCGGCACGCCCGAAGCCATCCTCGAACACACCATGAGCTCCAGACACTGGCAGAACTTCTGGATGAACGGCCGACTTACCGGCGAGGTGGGCATCGATGCCGGCATCGCGGGAGACCACGGCGTGCCCACGATCCTCGTAACCGGGGACGACAAGGTGTGCCGGGAGGCGCAGGAGTTCCTGGATGGCGTCGTCGTGGCACAGGTAAAGACGGGGCTGTCCTGCCAGGGCGGCCAATTGCTGTCGCGAGAGGCGTCTCGTGACCTGATCGTGAGCCGCAGCGCCGAGGCCGTGGGCAAGGCCGCATCCATCAAGCCACTCGAGGTCACGCGCCCGGTGACAATGCGCCTGGAGCTCGTCTCGCGGGGGAGCGTGTCCAACCTGGATTCCAAGCCCTACGCGAAGATCATCGACGGTCGCACATACGAGGTGACGGGCGACACGGTCGAACAGGCCTTGCGTCGATTGTAGTGTCGGGGGCCGGGATGATCATGGCATCGATGGCGACGCTGCTTGGCGTGGGACTTGCGCTGGCGGCCATCGCGCAGGCCGAGCCGCGCATCACCATCACGAAAATCGGCGTCCAACCGTCGGAGCTGGCGAGAGGCGAGACCTTCACGCTGCGCGTTGCCGCGGAGGGAACGGGAGTCGCCATCGGGAGCTACCGCCTGCGCACGCCCTACCCGACGCAGCCGCAATCGGTGCCGCCGGGCTTTGCGCTCGAGGGAGGGTACGCGGTCTACCAGGATGAGGGCGGCGCAATAGCCGACAACGGATCTCGCGACCTGGAACCGGCTCCCGGTGAGGTCGCCGTGGAGGTCAGCACCCGCAACCTGCCGCCAGGAGTCAACTACCTCGTCGTCTTCGCCCATAACCGCCCGGCGCCCGGGCCCCATGTGCTGGACTACCGGAACCTGCGCCTGGACGTGGACGAGGAGACGGTGACCGTCCGCGTGATGGAGCGCGGTGCTGGCCCGGAGTCCGCGCTCGTGGAGTTCTCCCTCCCCCAGCGCTCCGTCGAGCCCGGAGAACCGGTTGTCTGCGGAGCAGCGGTGGCCGGGGCGCATGAGGCACAGCTCGCCCTCCGCCTGCGCCCGCCATACACGTGGGGAGAGGATGAGGTGCCGCCAGGTTTCGTGTATTACTCGGAGGAGAAGGTCGGCTACTTCGAGGACGGACCGGACCACCTGCTCCGCGACAATGGCCCCCATGACACTGACCCGGCCGATGGACGCCTACAGCTGGCGGTGCCCACCGATGACTGGCCTCCGGGTGTCCACGCGCTTACTCTGGAGGCTCCGTTCCTCGGCGGCCGACACCCCTACGGTGGCACGGGCGAAGTCTACCGTGACTTCGCCGTGAAGGTCCCGGACCCGGGCGACCGCTTCGACGTGGAGGTGGGGCCCTCGGCGTTCCTGGACTCGGGTACGCACTTCGGCAGTCTCGTCTCCCTCGGGGGCGGCCGCGTTTCGACCGAGACCCATGTTTCCGCGGACGCCGGGCGGACATGGCGGCGCCTCCCGAGGCCCTTGCCGCGCCCCAACCTGCTGAGGGACGGTGCACTCATAGGCATGGCGTACCGAGCGCTCCCCATTGAAGGCCGCAAGGGCGCATACACGGGCTTCCGCCATGTGTCAACCGATGGCGGAGGGACGGTCGAGGGGCCTGAGGACTCACTCGTCCTGGTGCCGAAGGCTCGAGCAGCCTTGGGCCACGGTCCGCACGTGGGGCCGTTGTTCGGCCGATCGATTGTCGAGCTTCCGGGCGGCGAGCTGCTGGCGGGCATGTATGGCTGGTTTGAGGGGGACGCCGAGCCCGACCGCTACCGCGAGGGAGGCACCATGCGGCGAGCGTACACGTGCCTCTCGACCGACCGGGGGAAGAGCTGGGAGTACCTCTCGACTGTCGCCTATCGCCCGTTCCTCGGCAATGAGGGCTACAGTGAGCTGGTCGTCCGTGGGCTGCCCAACGGCGAGATCCTGGCGCTCGTGCGCACCGGGGGCAACAGCAGTCCCGGCTGGCAGGACAACCCACTCATGGCCTCCCGCTCCGCCGACGGCGGCAGGACGTGGAGCCCGGTCGAGCGCACAGGGGTCGAGGGCGTCTGGCCCGACCTGTGCGTGATGAGCGACGGCACCCTCGTCTGCAGCTACGGGAGGCCCGGCGCCCACATCATGTTCAGCATCGACAACGGGCACACGTGGACTGACCACACCCCCATCGACGGCGAGCGGTACTCGGGCTATACGGCCGTGTGCGAGGTTGCGCCGGGGGAGCTGCTGGTGGGGTACGGCGCCCGGGCGTGGCTGGACCCTGAGACGGGCGAGCGCCAAGACAACCTGCGGATCTGTCGGGTGCGGGTGCGGAGACGCTGAGACGGTAGGAGGCCGCAGAACTCACTCAGGCACGGAAGCCAGCAACAACTCGCGTCCCCGGCACCACCACCGAGGTGAGGTGAGTGACGCGCGCGGCGACAGCATGGACGTACGGAGGTAATGCCTTGGTGGCGAAGGGTGT
>CBFDAZ010000336.1:0-6152 GCA_965602825.1 uncultured bacterium | reverse complement strand
GGCAATGTTCCAGCCTGCCTGCACCGCGTGCGAGAGACGGACTATACCAGGAACCAGTGGTGCCTGTCAAGTTCTGTTTCGACGACGCCATCCGGGGCAGTTCTGTTGAAAGCCCCCAAGCCCTGTGCTATACTACCGCGACCCGGCGGACGGCTGCCGTCTGGCCCCGGTCGTCCGAGCCCTGTCCCCGGGGAGTGCACCACGGAGTTGATGAGTTTGAGATGCCCGGAATGCGGCCACGAGACCGTTGTCAGCGTCAGGTTCTGTCCGTCCTGCGGAGCGAAGATGCCGGCTCAGGAAGCACCTCCCGCGAGAGAGGCTGAACGCGAGCCCGACGCCGCCGACCAGCCGCCTCGACCCGAGCCAACAGAGCCGCCGGAAGCGCAGCCAGAACCGCCCGCTGAGCCACAACCCGCCCCCCGTCCAGCCGGCTCGCCGATCATAACAACTCCAGCCACGATCGGCCAGCCGGTGGAGCCGCCGAGCCAACCATCTGCCGACCACGCGGCTGGACAGCCGCCACCCGCTGAAGCGCCACCGGAAGTGCCGGCCCCTTCGGCTGCCGAGCCGCCGCCTGAGCCAAGCGCTCCGCCGGCGCAGGCACCCACGCCGCCCTCGACGGCCCCCCCTGCTACCGCCGAGCCACCGCCCAAGAAGAAGAGCAAGGCCTGGCTGTGGGCCTGCGGCGGGTGTGGCTGCCTGGTCCTGCTTGTTGTTGCCATTCTCGGGGCCCTGTTATTCGTGGGAGTGCGTGAGGAAGCGCGCGAGGCCCCGGTGGCCTCCACCGGTCAAGACGAGGAGGTCGTTGAGGAAGCGTCCCCCGCGGAGGAGGTCGCGACCGATCACTACGAAGTGACCCTACCGTCGGGTTGGTCGAGAGACTCGGACCCGGACGATGACGTCCTCGCGGTGTCCGGGCCGGAGGTGAACGGCGAGCAGCTCTCGCTTCTGATCTGGGTGGAAGAGCTGTCAGCGGGCACGTCCCTACAGCAGTTCAGCGACCGAGTTCTGGAGCGGTACCGCGATGCCCCGTGGGCTGAAGACACGACCGAGGCGTCGCTGTGCGACGAGCCTGCGCGCCGGGTGGCCCTCACGACAGACGACCACGACTACCTCATATACATCTCGGTCTACAAGGCGCAAGGCTTCGTCATCGTCATGATCGCGCCAGAAGGCACCATGGGAGAGCAAGAGAGCACCTTCGACCAGGTTCTCGGTGAGTTCGCCATGTACGAATGACGCTCGCGCAGGGGAATGACCCAGCAACCAGGAAGATCAGACGCATGAGCGAGACGCCCACTTCCCCAGTCTCACCCCCGGTCACCGCCGAAGCTCCCGTCCTTCGGATGGAGAGCATCTCGAAGTCCTTCCCCGGTGTACGGGCTTTGCACAACGTCTCCTTCGACCTGCGGCCCTCGGAGATCCATGCCCTTGTCGGCGAGAACGGCGCGGGGAAGTCGACGCTCATCAAGATCCTGGCCGGGGCCCTGGAACGGGACGCGGGCGATATCTACGTGAACGGGGACCTCGCCCATCTGCGGACCCCCCAGGCGGCGATCCATGCCGGCATCAGTGTCATCTACCAGGAGTTCAACCTGGTACCGTACCTGAGCGTGGCCGAGAACATCTACCTGGGGCGCGAGCCTCAGACGTGGGGCATCATTGACTGGAAGACGATGCGCACCGGCGCCCGCGCGCTACTCGATCGCCTTGGCGCCGGCTTCAGCGAGACGGCCCTGGTGAACGAGCTGAGTGTGGCCGAGCAGCAGATGGTGGAGATCGCCAAGGCGCTCAGTGTCGAGTCGAAGGTGCTGGTGATGGACGAGCCGTCCGCCACTCTCACCGAGCATGAACTGGCAGCCCTGTTCCAGCAGATGCGGGGATTGCGCTCGGAGGGTGTCAGCATCATCTACATCTCGCACCGGCTGGAGGAGGTCTTCGAGGTCGCCGACCGGGTCACGGTGCTGCGGGACGGGGAAGTGGTCGGCACCGCCCCGGTGTCAGAACTCGATGCCGGCAAGATCATACGAATGATGGTCGGGCGGGATCTATCGCGGGAACCGAGACCGATGAGGAGCGCCGACCCGACGGCAGCCGAGGAGATCCTTCGGGTCGAGCATTTGACGCGCGGCACTCAGGTGCGAGACATTTCCTTCAGCCTGCATCGAGGCGAGATCCTGGGTGTGGCGGGGCTGGTGGGCGCTGGACGGACGGAGCTGGTCCGCGCCGTCTTCGGGGCCGATCGGCCGACGGCGGGCCGGATCTACCTGGAAGGAGACCTCGCCAACCCCAAGTCCCCGGCCCACGCGATATCCATCGGGATTGGCCTGGTTCCCGAGGACCGGAAGCTGCAGGGGCTGATCCTGGGGATGATGCTTTCGAGCAACGTTACGCTGGCCCGCTTGAGCGCCGTCTCGAAGGGCGGCCTGCTGGCCGGGCGACAGGAGCGCAGAGTTGCCGAAGACTACATCCACCAACTGGACATCGCTACCCCCAGCCCCTTCCAGGTGGTGAGGAACCTCAGCGGAGGGAATCAGCAGAAGGTCGTACTCGCCAAGTGGCTGTTCGCTCGCTCGAAGGTGTTGATCTTCGACGAGCCGACGCGCGGGATCGACGTGGGGGCCAAGCAGGAGATCCACAACATCATGAGGGCCGTAGCGGACTCGGGAGCCGGGGTCATCATGATCTCATCGGAGCTCCCGGAGATCCTGCGGATGAGTGACCGCATCATGGTGATGCACGAAGGCCGGATCGCGGGGTTCTTGAGCCCCGAGGAGGCAACACAAGAACGGATAATGATGCTCGCAACGGGCGAGATTGAAACGCCGGCCCCCGAATAGGGGCCGGCGTTTCCGGTTCTGACCGGGAGCAAACGAGGCGCCGACGGATGGCCGTCACACCGCCCGCTAGGGGAAACCGGTTCGCGCCCCGGGGCGAGCTACTCGTCCTTGCCGGCGCTGGCCTTGGCTGTCTCGGCGACCTTGCTGCTGACTTCCTCGGACTTCGCCGGGGAGTCATCGCCCTTCTTGGAGGACGATGGACTCGACCCCTTGCGGGCGTAGTCGGTGGTGTAGAAGCCGCTGCCCTTGAAGATCACGGTCGGCGGAGACAGGACTTTCCGGACTCGACCGGGGCACCCGTCGCGCTGACAGACCTTGACTTCGGGGTCGCTGAATGACTGCAGAACGTCGAAGTGGCAACCGCACTTCTCACACTCATACTCATAGATCGGCATGGCAATCAATGCTCCCGTGCTCAGCGAGTCAATCGGCTTCACAAGAAGCCGCGATATCATAAGACAAGAACGAGTGTCCTGTCAAGGGAGTTTCGGAGAGCCTGGCACTCTCGAATAGAGAGTGCTAACAGGCACACAGAGCAATGGCCATCTCCTTCCGGGAGCTCATCCGGCAGATCGAGGAGTTCGCCCCCACACACTATGCCGAGGCGTGGGACAATGTCGGTCTCCAGGTCGGCTCGCCCGACGCTCAGATCGGGACCGTACTGGTCGCGGTTGATGCCACCAGACAGGTCGTCGAGGAGGCGGCGCGGAAGAAGGCCGATGCGCTTGTCGCCCACCACCCGCTGCTGTTTGGCCCGGTGAGTTCGGTCAGGTCCGACCGGTGGCCGGGGCGTGTGGTGGCGGCTCTGATTGAGCGCGGATGTGGCTTGTACGTGGCCCACACGAACCTGGACGCGGCGCCCCGCACGAACAGCAGCTGCGCCCTGGCGCGGCTGCTGGGTCTGAGCGGATTGCGGCCACTCGCCCCTCGGATGGCGGATGATCTGGCCGCGATAACGGTCTGGGTAGGCCGCGGCGCCCGGGAGCGTGTGGTGGCCGAGCTTGCCCGGCGGGGCTGCGAGGTCCGCAACGCCGGTCGTTCGGGCGGGCCCGAGGCCCCCGAGGGTTCGACACTGGACATCATCTGCCCGCGGGAACGCGCTGCGCAGACCCTCGACGGGCTGTGCCGCACCCCGGACCTGCCTGTCCGCGTGCTGGAGGCTCGACCGCTACTCGGGCGGCCTCCCTTCCCGGCACTTGGGGTGATCGGTGAGTGCGAGCCAAGAGCAGTGGCCGATCTGGCCCGCACTGTCAGGTCAGCTCTGGAACTGCAGGCCGTGCGCGCTTCGTCGATGCCGGACGCCCCGATCGCGAAGGTGGCCGTGGTCGCAGGTTCGGCCAAGGGGCTGCTGGGGAGCGCGGCCGCATCGGGGGCTGACGCCCTGATCGCGGGGGAGATTGGACATCATCTGGCGCTAGAGGCTTCTCAGAACGGGATGGCGACGATCGAGGTCGGGCACTTCAGCAGCGAGCGACCAGCCATGGCGAATCTCGCCGAGCTGTTGCGCGAGGCGTTCGGCGAAGGCCTGGACGTCCTGATCTCGACCGACGAACGGGATCCGTTCGCCGAGCGCTGACACAACGGACCCGCCTGCAAGGGTGAATTGCATGCACAAAGACATGAATGCGCTCCACGAACTCCAGCAGTTGGACAGCGCCATCGCCGAGCTTGAGGCCGATCTGGCCGGGCTCGATGATGGTTCAGAGCTGCGGGACCGGCTTGCGGAGGCGGAGGCCGAGCTCGACCTCAAGAAGGGCACTCACAACGAGAACTACGCCGCCCAGAAGAAGAAGGAGGCCGACCTGGAGAAGACCGATGGGAAGCTCAAGAGGGTAATGGACAAGGCCTACGGCGGCGTGGTCGCCAACCCCAAGGAGTTGGAGACGCTCGAGCAGGAGATCGAGGTGTTGAATCGGGCAAAGGACCGGCTCGAGAACGAACTCCTGGAGCTGTATGACGTTGTTGACGAGCAGAACCGGGCCGCCGAAAGCCAGGAGGCGCTGTTGGCGCGGCTCGGTGCCCAATTGCAGGAGACGGTTGGGACATACGAGACCGAACGGGAACGGATCACGCAGCAGATCGCGACGCTGCGCGATGAACGCGCCAAGGTCCAGGAGTCCGTCGAGCCGGAGAGCCTGCAGAAGTACGAACGCATCCGCGAGCGCTGTGGCAACCTCGCCGTCGTGGCCATCGAGGACAAGGTGTGTACGGGCTGCCGGGTCAGCCTCCCCGTCGTGCTGATTCGGCGATTGTCAGAAGGTTCTGCCCTCGAGCAGTGTGAGAACTGCCTTCGGCTCCTGTGGATCCGCGGTGACTGAGAAGCCGACGCTCACCATCCGTCGAGCCACACTCAGCGATCTCGACCCCATCATGGTCATCGAGAAGGCGTCGTTCCCGACCCCGTGGAGCCGCGCAGTCATGGCCTCCGAGCTGTCCCACCCGGGCGGCTGCTACCTGGCGGCGGAGTGGGATGAGCGGCTGGTCGCGTACGCCGGCATGTCCTGCTTCGCGGGCGAGGCGCACATAATGAACGTCGCCGTGGCCCCCGAGCATCGGCGGTGCGGGATCGGGGAAGCATTGATGATAGAGCTGCTCCGCCGCGCGCTCGCGATTGAGGCGCAAACCGCTTTCTTGGAGTATCGTCCCAGCAACAGGGCTGCTGCTGCACTGTACAGGAAGCTGGGGTTCCGGCGTGCCGGCAGAAGGCCGAACTACTACCGGGACACAGGAGAAGACGCGATTCTGATGACCCTGGATGACCTGCCCGCCAGGTGGTCTGAAGGGCTGTCTGCGTACCGGACGGTCTGGGAGAGACGGTATGGGTACCGGCTTGCCCTTGGATGAGCAAAGCGCCATCCTGGGTATCGAGTCATCTTGCGATGAGACTGCCGCCGCGGTCGTCCGCGGAGGCGATGTGATCGAGTCGAACGTGGTCGCTTCCCAGGAGGACCTCCACGCCAGGTTTGGGGGCGTTGTCCCCGAGGTTGCGTCGCGCAAGCACGCGGAGCTAATGACCGTGGTTGTGGGGCAATCGCTTCGCGAGGCAGGGGCTGGCTGGCAGGACCTGTCCGCCATTGCCGTCACGAACGGGCCGGGCCTCATCGGCTCCCTCATCGTCGGGGTGTCTGCAGCCAAGGCGTACTCCCTGGCGGCGGGGCTGCCGCTCGTCGGCGTGAACCACATCGAGGCGCACGTCCACGCGGCGCTGTTGAGGAAAGCAGGACAGGACTCGCCGGTGACGGAGGCGGGGGTGGACTTCCCCCTGATCTGCCTGGTGGCTTCAGGCGGACACTGTGACCTACTCCACGTCCC
>CBFDAZ010000335.1:0-6165 GCA_965602825.1 uncultured bacterium | reverse complement strand
CGGGTAGGCCGTGCTCTCCCGGTCGCGTCACCTGCCACTCGTCGGTCCTGGCGTGTCCCCCCGTGTGCGTGATGAGCGAGGTCCACTCGCCGATGCCGGAGTAGAAGTGGCCCATCCGTTTGCCCGGTAGCTCACAGAACGCGACCCCACCGGCGCCGCCGAAGCCGAACCAGGTGCCTGCCGCCCATTGCGTGGCGGCACAGAGCACTTCATTGCTCGGAAGAGCGTGTGAGTGGCTGCTGAACCTCCGGAACTTGAGGCTCTCCCGGGCCTCGTTGTCCGCGCCGGAGTAGTGCCCCGACTTCCGCTGGTGATAGACCGCAGCAGCGTGCGGGATCAGCAGCAGGCCGCGGTTCGTTCCGAGCCAGACATCCCCGTTGTCATCTTCCAGGATGCAGCGGGTCTCCTGGTCGGGCAAGATGGCCCGCAAGTCGAGCCACTCGGAGTTCGGGCCCCAGAAGTGCGGCCAATACGTGTGCCAGAGGTTGTGGTATTCTGCGAAGGCCATCAATCCGTGTTGGACTGACGCGGCCACCACACCGAGCGGCGTGCGGCCGATAGCTACGATCTCACCTATCGCGCTCCGCTCAGTCACCTCGTACCCACCACTCACCAATCCGTGCTCCAGGGTCACCCAGTCCCACCAGTCCTGTCCCCCTCGACCCTCACCGGCGAGTCGCCCGATGCCATCGTCCCAACCAGCCCACACGGTGCCGTCGGGATTGACGAACAGCGCGGTCACCTGGTGACCAGCGCGGCGGGTCACCTCGTCATGGCCTTCTTCGGTCAGCCGGAACAGCCGCTCACCCGAGCCCACATAGGTGCCTGCTCCCTGTCGTGTCGCGGCACACACCACGGGAACGTCCATCCCGAAGTCCGCTTCCCACTCCAGCTCTGCGCTCGGGACGCCGTCCACCAAGAGAACCAGCCCGACAACCAGCCACGACAGAGCGAACCTGGAGCGCATCCATCTTGTCTGCATGCCCAGAGACCCCCGGGGGACGTTTCCGTTGCCACACTGCGTTCTACTCCCAGGCATGCCGGGCGGTTGCATCGGACGCCCCTGGCGCGCTCCGGTTTGCCCCGACTATCCGCAGGGGATTGCGGTATGTACCACACGGGTGCTATTATGTCTGGGGGAAGCGGTCTGGTCACCTGGCACTATCTGCCAGTGCCGACGAAGGCTGGTACCCCGCGCAAGCGGGAGCAAGCCCTCGTCGCTGGAGATCATTGGATGCGCCCGGGCAAGCCAACGACGTCCTCGCGGATACCACCTCCCTTTGGGGGCTTCACCCTCATTGAGTTGCTCGTCGTGATTGCGATCATCGCGATCCTGGCCGCGATCCTGTTCCCGTTGTTCGCCCGGGCGCGCGAGAAGGCACGTGCCGTCAGTTGCTCCTCGAACCTCTCTCAACTGGCGAAGGCCTTCCTGATGTACGCAACAGACTACGACGATGGAATGCCGGCGGAATGGTACCCGGGAAGCGGCGGGTGGCCGCAGGACTTGCAGCCCTACGTCCGGAACTACCAGGTGTTCATATGCCCGAGCAACCGCGACGCAGAGACCACCAGCTACGGCATGCCTGCGTGGACTGCGTGGATGGCCTTCTGGGAGGGCTCCGCCAAACTGAGGGGCGCCTCGAAGCCTGTGACAACATTCCTACTTGCGGAGAACTCGACTTCCTGGTATTCTACCAGGGACCCGGTCCACTGGCCGAGCCCCTGGTGGCCGGATCTCAGCAACGTAGCTTGGACGCGTCACAATGGCGGCGCCAACTATGCCTTTGTGGATGGGCACGTCAAGTGGCTCAAGAGGGCTCAGACCTACCGACCTGAGTGCATGTGGTGGGCGTGGCCCCATCAAGCCGGTGGGGAGTGTGGGGGTAAGAAGTAGCCATCTCGGGAGAACCACAACCCTTGACCGACGAACCCAAACCGGATGGCGAACTGCAACTGCGCCGGATAGGCGAGGAGACGCTCATCCACGATCGGGCAGCCGAGCGTGTCTGCTTCCTGAATGCCACGGCGTCGCGCGTATGGGAAATGCTGTCTGCCGGGAGCAACACCGGGCAGATCGTTGCCGCTCTCTGCCGCACGTATGATGCACCGGACGAAGGTGAAGTGCGCAAGCACGTAGAAACTTGCCGCCTCGAACTGGAACGGTTGGGGTTGACACATCGCGCGCCGGGGGAGACCAGGGAGGGTGTCGTTGATGAAGCATGAAAGCCGATACGATCGAGTGCCATCGAAGCAGCCCAAGCCCCGATACGAACCGCCCCGGGTGGTTGCCTATCAAGAGGATGAGCTGCTCGACATGATTGGGCCGGCTGTCGCTTGCGCTCGCTGGCCCGCATCGTCACCTCCCGGACGTGGTTCGAGCTATGAGCCAGGCCAATACGAGGACTTCTGACCCTTGGGTCGGTCCCATCCCCTCTGTACACCCGTTCATCCGGCGGGATAACGATAAGCAATCTCTCTTCGTTCGTCCGGATACGGGGGCGTGGGTGGTTGTGGAGGGGGCCGGCGCCGAGATCATCGAGCTCTGCGACGGCACGCACGATGTGCGCGCGGTCGCCGGGTCGATAGCTGAACGCTACGACGCCGATCTGCGAACCGTGCAGGCCGACGTGGCCCACTATCTGGCCTCCCTCCGCCGAGCCCGCTTCTTCCGCGAAGCGGGGGATGAGCCCCCCCAGGACTCAGACCTCGAAGGCCTGGCGCTGCACGTGACGACCCAGTGCCCGCTTTCCTGCCGCCACTGCTATGCGTCCCCGGCGGCGGACGGCCGACAGGACCCCCCGCTCGACCTGCTTGTATCTGCCGTCGAGCAGTCCCGCGCGCTCGGGGCCCGGGTTATCAAGGCGACCGGCGGCGACCCGCTGGCTCGACCGGAGGCCCTCGAGGCACTGCACGGTGCGGCCGATGGCGCCCAGGTGACGATCCTCACCAGTGGCATGGCACCCGTTGACCAACTCAGACGCTTGCTCGTTGAGCGCGAGTGGTCCCTGCAGATCAGCCTGGACGGCGCCGACGCAGAGACCCACGACTGGTACCGCGGTGCCGGCGCTCACCAGCGGTTGACACACAGCCTCGACATCCTCGCTGCCGAGAACCTGCTCGGCAACGTCACGCTCTGTGCCTGTCTATCGCGCGTCAACCAGTACCAGATCGAACCGATCGTTCAGCAAGCCATGGACTGGGGTGTGGGCGGCGTCCACCTGGCCCGCGTCAGCCGTCACGGACGTGCCAAAGAGTACTGGTCCGAACTGGACCTCAGTCCGGCCGAGTGGACGCAGACATACCTCCGCGTTGCCGACGTCTACCGGCGTCACAATGAGGAGATCCGCCTGACGGGCTTTCTGATCGACAACCTCTTGAGCTGTGTCGCCCACCCGAACATCCGAGGTTGCGTGCCGGGCCGGCACGTGATGATGGACCTGGACGGGCTGATCTACCCTTGCGTGATGATGGGGACGCCCGAGAGCTGTCTTGGCGACCTGCGGAAGGAGACGTTGGCTGACATCCTCGCCGGGGACCGCCTGTTGGCCGTCCGGCAAGCCTGCGGCGAGCGGCTCACCAACCCTGAGGTCTGCGGCGCATGCGACTGGAGGATGATCTGCCGCGGCGCCTGCCCCGGATGGCCACTCGTTCAGAACGGCACCCTCAACCGTACCGATGACCTGTGTGATGTGAGGCGGCAGCTATTCCCAGAGATCCTCTTCGAGCTGGCCGAGGGCCTGGGTCGCCCCTCGAGCAGCACCCCATGCCCAGACTGACGCCTTCCCAACCAACCGCCAATCCGGGCCGTTCCGAAGCATACTACGGCTTCTGTGGCGCATCCCTTCTCCTCCGCGCCAGTCGCCCGTCAGTAATCGCGGACTTCGACAGCCTCTATGCAGCGTTCCGACAGCCCCCTCCGTCAGCGGCTCCGCTTGTGACCTGCGAGATCGACACGGACGAACGCGGTCGCGGTCACGTCACCGTCAACGGCGGCCGACACGACATCCCGATGCCCGACGCGGCAAGTGCCTATGCCTCGTGGATCGTCCTGGAGGCCGTTGCTGCTGCCTCGCGGACCCACTTCTTCGTCCACGCCTCGGCCGTCTGTCTCAATGATCGCGCGATTCTGCTGGCCGGTCCTACCGGCCGAGGCAAGAGCACACTGGCCGAGGCCCTGGCGGCTGGCGGAGCACCGCCGCTCAACGACGACATCACGCCCGTCGAGCAGCGCTCCGGGATCGCCGAGCACTTCCCCAAGGGCGCGACCGAGAGCGGCATCCAGCCCGAGGAGCGGCGTCCCGTTTCTGCGGTGTTCCTCCTGAGGCCGGTTCGGCCCAGCCGTGGCCTTCATCTGGCTCTTGACCGCTTGCCGGAGGAGTGGCGTGCCGCCCCACCATGGCAGGAATGGGGAGAGGTCACCATCCGCGAACGAGGTAGCCATTGCGAGATACAGACCCCGTCGCCGCCCGCTGGGGCTTCAGAGCGCCTGCGCCAAGCCTGCTCTGCAGCCGGGGTCACCATCCTCCGGGACCTGGCCGTTCCTGAGCCGGCCTTCGGTCCGGCTCCACAGCTCGAGCCCATGTCGCTCGCAGCCGCAACGCCTTGGCTGGCAGCGGATCTGGTGGGCCGGCATGATCGCAGCGCCACTGACCTGGCGTGGGAACTCGCCGGCACGTTCGCGGAGGCGCGCTTCTGGCAGCTCATCCCCGGACCGCCGGCTGCGACGGCTCAGAGAGTCATCGAGGCAGTCAGGGCTGAGAGCGAATGAGACCTTTCCTGAGTGAACTCCGCCCCTACACCGTCGGGCGCGGTGAACCGCTCCCCTACTTGGCGGCCTCACGGGCGCGGGCGAAGTAAGGGCGCCATTCATGGCGCCCGGTCCTGTAGGGGCACGATTCATCGTGCCCGATCACCGACGCGTTATCTTGACGCCGATGGGGTACAGGCACGCGTCCCGGCTCCAACGCCGGAGGCACACACAATGAACTCCTACCAGCGAACCATGGCCGTCCTCAGAGGCGACCCGGCGGACCGGCTTCCGGCCATGCCCATATTCATGACGTGGCTGCCGGCGCGCATCGGGAGGCCGTACCGCGACTATGTCCTCGACTACCGGGTTCTCGTGAAGGGCCAGGAGTGGCTTGTCGAGCACTTCGAGATCGACGTCGTCTCAGTGATCTCCGACGCCTGGCGCGAGGCCGCCGACTGCGGCGCGGAGTTGACCTTCTGGGACAACGAGCCGCCCGCATGTAAGCAGCCCCTCCTCCAATACAAGACCACCCTCGCCAGCCTCGAATGCCCGGACCCGTTGGCCGGCGGCCGCATGACAGACCGAGTTCAGGCCGTTGCCTCGCTATCGGCGGAGTACGCCGGCGAAGTCCCGGTGATGGGCTGGATCGAGGGGCCCATAGCCGAAGCCGGCTGTCTGCGCGGGGTCAATAACACGATGCTCGACTTCATCGACGATCCGGGCTTTGTGGAAGACCTCTTCGATTTCGCGACCCAAATGGAGATCGACTTCGCCCTCGCCCAGATCGAGGCAGGCGCTGACATCATCGGTATGGGTGATGCCGCGGGCTCGCTCTGCGGGCCGCGCTTCTACGAGCCAATGGTGCTTCCGCGCGAGCGGAAGATCGCCCATGCAGTCCATGAAGCCGGCGCCCTGCTGCGGCTCCACATCTGCGGGAACACGAATGACATTCTGAAGCCGATGGCCGTAACCGGCGCAGAGATCATCGATCTTGACTACCCGGTCAACCGGGACGCCGTCCGGGCGGAAATGGGCGAAGCCCCGGTCATCGCAGGCAACTTCGAGCCTGTCAAGTTCCTGCTCAACGAGACGCCGGATGCAGTTCGCCAGGCCTGCCGTGAGTGCCACCAGGCCTTCGGCCCGCGACACATTGTCTGCGCCGGCTGCGAGGTCCCCACCAACGCGCCCCTTGAGAACGTGCAGGCGATGTTCGACTATGCCCACTCACACACCCCGTGACGCTACGCCCGGACCTTGTGGCGCGTTGGTGTCGCTCCCTGGAGGTGACTCACCCAGCCAACAGGAATCACCAGATAGCAATCCGCGATTCTCGAGGGCTCCTTGAGGACGAATGCGCTGCATGAGCATCAGCCGATCACCGTGCAGGCGGCGGGCGGGGGGTAGGAGCGGCTTCA
>CBFDAZ010000334.1:0-6173 GCA_965602825.1 uncultured bacterium | reverse complement strand
CGGTGACGCATCTGCTGACAGCCGGCATACGAATACACCATCACCAGGCTGACCACCAACAGCAGCACCAGCAAACGCGCCCACAGGGGCGGCGAGCCGCGACGCCCGGCCTTGGGTGCACGCCGGTCGGCCACAGTCCAGCCCTCCGATCTTCTTGAGGGACGTCGCTTCGGGCTGGATGTTACGCAGATCCCCCACAAACTTTGCGCCCGCAGTGGCGCAGTGGTCCGGGACTCCGGCCGCTTCACCTGGCGCCGGACACCGGCCAACACCATCAGGAGGAATGACCATGGGACGCAAGCAGTGGCTCGACCTGATCGACTTGTTGAGGCGAATCCTCACCATTGTGCGGCGCCTGCTGGCTGACCTGTGGGATGGCGACGACGACTCCCAGTCGGGTGCGCCCGAAGTCTGACAGTGCGTCGCACAGGAACCCCTTCCACGACCCGCGCCCGGTCTGACCACTTGCCACCTACGGCGCATAAAGGAGACCTGCCGTGAGTTGGCTTGCCGACAGTTGGCGACGGCTAGTACGGAAGCGCTTGGTGATCTCCATGGACATCGTAGACGCCCAACCACGTGCACTCGAGAGCCGCTGGCCCCCTACCACGGCGGATGTCGAGCGCCTCGCGAAGTACGAAGACCACCTGAAGCTCTTCCTGGGCCGACACCAGGAGGTCTTCGACCCCTACCGTCGTCCTGACGATGGACCGTATGTCACGACCAATATCCTCGGATCCATCTCCCGCCTCAGTGTCCACCGACTCTTCGGCGACCTGGCGAAGGCGCGCGTCAAGGGGCGCTTTGAGTTCGGGGATTCGAGTTCCGAGTTGGCCTCGCCCGGCCCGACGCCCGCCTCGCGCGCTGTGAAGCCCGGCACGCTCCACCGCCAGCAGCAGTTGCTCGACTTCCTTTGCCAGAGCAATGCCTGGCAGCAGCTATGCTATCAGGGCGCTCTCGGTGGGTCCTACCGCGGGGATACGGTGTTCAAGGTCCGCTACGATGCCGGACGAGATGCCGTTGTGATCGAGGAGGTCGCCCCGAGCCTCTTCTTCCCTCACCTGGCGGCAGACCAGCAAGAGGAGGTCGTGGGCGTTTCGCTCGCGTGGATTATCGACCCCTCGCCCTCTCAGCAGTCAGGCGCCGATACCAGCACCGACGGAACGCTTCGCGTCCGGTGGCTGCGGGAGGAGTATCACACGCCAGGCCGGATCGAGAATCGGCTGTGGAAGCTGGTCTCGATCCCCGGCGAGAGCCGTTACCTGCGGCGGCCAGCCGAGCTGTCAGCCCTTGAAACGACCTCGGATCTGCCCGAGGTCGTGGATACCCGGCTGGACTTGATCCCCATCGTCCACATTCCCAACCGCAAGGTCGCCGAAACGGGCATCTGGGGCCAGAGCGACTATGCGGACCTGCTCTCTATTCAGGAGGCCCTCAACCGCCGCAAGACCCAGACCGGAAGCATCCTGGACAAGCACGCCGATCCTCTCCTGGCCATCGACGAGAGCTTCCTGGACGAGAACGGGCGGCTGCCCATGGACCGCATCCGCGCGATTCCCCTGGTCCAAGACGAGCCGCCGCCCCAGTACGTCACCTGGGATGGCAAGCTCTCCGACAGCCGTGCGGAAGCCGATGACCTCGTCCACAAGATCCTGCTGGTAGCCGGCATCTCTCCCGAGAGCTTTGGCTTCGGCACGGGCAGCGGCCCGGAGAGCGGCCGGGCCATCCGGCTGCGCCAGATGCTGACAACGTCAACCGTTGCCGGCAAACGACTGCTGTGGGGACCGGGCCTGCAGAAGCTCCTGAGCATCGCCACCAAGATGTTCGTCACTCACGTCCGCAACAAGAGGCGCCACGCACTCGCGCGTGTCACGCCATTGGACCCCGACCAGATCGGCATTGAGTTCGGCGAGGGATTGCCGCGAGACGCTGCCGCCGTCATCCAGGACGAAACAGCCCTGCAGAAAGCCGGACTCGCCAGCAAGCAGGCCAGCCTCAGGCGCCTCTTCCCCGGTTGGAGCGAGGCCGACATCGAGGCCGAGATGGAGCGCCTGCCAACGTAGGCGCGGGCAGGCACAACGCGGAGAGCGGCCTCCCCGAGGCCGGGGAAGGGCCGCTCTCCGATATGCCTTCGTCTGTCGTAGTGGGGCCTACCTTATGCCGCCATTCGGCTGGTACTTCATGAAGCCCGCATGCCGGACCGCCTCATGGATGTTCCTCGCAGTCCACTTGGCGTGACCATCAACCGTACATCAGTCCTCCAACGGTGGTCCGCTCACTAGCCAGCTGGATAGGGGGTAGTTGGGCCAGCGAAGCTCTGGATGGGCGGCTATGTCTTGTCCGCTCCTCCACTTGGCGTGTCCGTCGCAGAACCCCAGATTCGCGCCGTGGTTGTGGCGTGCGTAGACTCGAGCCGCTCTATCGAGCCACTCATAGGTGGAGTCACCGATCATCGAAGTGTCTGCAGGGAACTTCACCTGACTGAGCATCTGGGGAGGCACGCCCGTGCTCAGTGCCGAGTTCATCGCGTAGTCGTAGCCGAAGCGCTCTGCCGAGTCCGACCGCCTCGATGATGGACACATGAACACTTGCCTGTTGCTTACATATGAATAGACCAGTGGCTGGTAGTTGGCGTAAAGAGTGAATACCACGGCACCCGTCCTGAACCAAGGTAGTGCGTCTATGCCGTCTCGCTCGGGTGGGAATCGTTCGTCGTAATCTTGCACGTACATGAGCACGGCCAACCCCACTTGTTTGACGTTCGAGAGACAGCTCGCCTGCCTCGCCTTCTCTCTTGCCCTAGCGAACACCGGGAAGAGGATCGCCGCCAGAATGGCAATGATCGCGATAACGACCAACAACTCAATCAGGGTGAAGCCACGCGGTCTCTTCATCTCGACCTCCATTGCTGCGTGCTGATCGCTCCCTTCCAGGGGCGACCGCGCAAAATAACAGGCGCAGCGCCATCTCGGCCATTACGCCCACTGGCCACTTTCCAGTTTGGCGCACGACGTTCTACAGCCAGATGCGGACCTTGTCAACCCCCTTCCGCTAGCCCCTTGCCCGTCTCCAGGCGCTCCTGCTGTCCTGTGCCGCATGCGAGCGGAGCACCACAATTCACAGATGCTCGCCGAGCAGCACCTGTTCGATCCACGTTTCGACCCGGGAAATCGATCTACATCACATAAGTTCGCGCTCCTTCCCCGGTCCACGCGAGTTGGGGACAGGTGGCCTCAGAGCTGCGTAGCCAAGGCGGGAACACGCTGAGGGATGGGGCTCCTTGCTCGCCGTTCTCTGTGTCTCTGCGTCTCCGTGGTTCTCCTTCGCCGTCAGGCGCGGGACCCGAAGTCCACCCCGTCGGGGCTGAAGCCCGTCATACGCGCCCCACCCCTGGGCCGCTATTCGCCATTACCATCGGCCTTCTTCGTGTCTTTGTGGTTGGCCGTACCCAATCCTCAGCAGGAGGTATCCATCATGCCGGAACAGACGCCACCAGGCGGCGCGGGAACTGCGCCCGCGGAGCCCGAGAACAAGCTCTTCACGCAGGAAGATGTGGACCGTATCGTCTCCGAGCGGCTGCGGCGCGAACGGCAGCGCACAGAGAAGGCCGCCCGGGAGCAGTATGAGTCGCGGATCGCCGAGCTGGAGACGACGGCCGGCGAGGCTGAAGCCAGCCGTTCCGAACTGCAGAGCGTGAAAACGCAGCTTCAGGCCGCCCGGAAGCGTACGCTGATCGCCGACCGCGTCCTGGCCAAGGGCGCCCCGCTGCCCCCCGCCTACCTCTCGCAGATCGACGGCGAGGACGAAGCCCAGATCGAGGCCGCTATTGACGCCGCGGAAGAACAGTGGGCGGCAGACGTCCGACGCTACGGCGGGCCGATGGCCGATGTCGGTAGCCCCAGCAACCCCGCTGGCGCCGTCGCTCCCGGCGCGCCGGCCGTGGACGCCGACCTCGCCGAGCGCATGCGCCAGGGCGATCCCGAAGCCTTCAAGCAGTACTCCGCAATTAGACACGGCAGGTAACAGAGAACCGCCTGACGGCAGTCCCGGGTCCCGAGCCTCGAGCCAGGTGTCTGGTCGAGCCGTGTTTGGCCGCCATCCTGACTCCTGGCTCCTGACTCCCGCCGTTCGCTGTCCCTGTTACCTGTCACCTTCACGAGGTGATACCGAGTGGCTCTTACCACCACGTCGACCATTGACGATATTGTCCCCACCATCATAGCCGAAGCCATGCACACCGTCCGGGCGAATGCGCTGTTTGCTCCGGGGGGTGTTGGCGAGCGGTGGCTGCAGGTCCGGTCGCTGGAAGGCGCTCCCGCCAAGACGATGGACTTCCCGACCTACAGCGAGTTCACCGCGTACGATGTGAACGAAGGCACGGATCACACCACCTCCGAGGCGCTCAGCACCGGCAAGGTCAGCATCACCGCCACTGAGAAGATCGCCATGACGACCATCACCGATCTGGCGCTCGAAGCCGCCCGCGAGGACGTAGGTCGCGAGGCCGGCCGCGAGCTGGGCCTGGCCATGGCGGCCAAGATCGACGCGGACGTGATGGCTCTCTTCGTTGACCTCGACACCACCGTCGGCAGCACCGGTGTTGACTGCTCGTACCAGAACGTCCTCGACGCCGTCAACGCCCTGTCCTCCGCCAGTGCCCCCACGCCGTACCTCTGCGTCCTGCATCCCCAGCAGTGGTACGACCTCCTGACCGAAGCCAACTCTCCCATTGCCGCCACCACCGGCTACGGCCGGATGGCCGAAGAGGTCGGCTACAACTACTTCGTCGCCCAGCTCTACGGCACCGAGGTGGCTGTCCACCCGAGCATCCCGCTGGTGAACACCGACGAAGATCGCTCCGGAGTGGTGCTGTCAGACCGTGCCTTTGGCTTCCTGTGGAAGTGGCGGCCGCGAATCGCCTATGAGCGTGACGAGTCGCTCCGCGCCTTCGAGGTCGTCATGACCGCCTGCTACGGGCTCGCCGAACTCGACGGCAATATGGGTGTGGCCGTCGTAACCGACGCCTAGAGGTAACAACGGGGGAGAGCCGGGGGTAACACGGGGGCAACGTCAGGGGATGGTTACTCATCCAGTGCATTGACGAGGCCAGACAACATGCGGAGCACCTGGCGCGTCTGAGACAGGAGACGCTCACTGTTCTCGGGCTTGAGGAAGCCAAGGCGGGACGCCACGATGACTTGTGTCTCCAGCTCACCGGCGGATCCACGGGCAATCCACACGAACTGCCGGTAATCCCGGCGTGTTCCCCGGCTGTACCCCTCGGCGAGGTTCGAGGGGACCGAGACGGCTGCTCGGCGCATCTGCGCGGTGAGGCCGAACCGCTCGGCGGCCGGGAAGTGGCCAGTCGATGAGTACACCTCCAGACACAAGTCAATGGCTCTCTGCCAGACCTTGAGCTGCTTGACGTCCCGGCCCATGGCGTTCGCCTCCTCGGCAGCCTTGTTCCGCTTGGGCGGGCATTGCCTTCCCCGGCCTGCGTATGCGGCCCTCTGTCCGCCTTTGTGGGGCCTTTCCCCGCCTTCGGCCCGATGTTGCCCCCGCTATCCCCCCGTTTCCCCCCTACCCCCCGGAGGTGCCTCATGGCCGAACCTGTCATTGACGCAACCGTTGGCGGAGCGAGCGCGAATTCGTACGCCGCCCTGGCCTTCGCCGACGGGTACTTCGCCGACACGCTGGAGGCCCACGAGTGGTTGTCGGCTTCGCCTGAGGAACGAGCCCGCGCGCTGATCTCGGCAACGAGAAAGATCGACGAGGAGTTCAGGTACTACGGAACGCCGTATGACACTGTCACCCCGCAGGCACTGAAGTTCCCTCGCAACTCCGACCTTGATGCCCAGGGCGACCCGGAGATTCCCGACGGGATCGAGTACGCGACGTGCGAGCTCGCGCTCCATCTTGTCCGCCGGCACGAGTCGCCCGACCTCGTGGATCGCGAGAGGCTGCAGGAGCAAGGGGTCCGGCAGCTAACGATGGATGGCATCACCGAGCAGTACGGTCCGGGTGTATGGGACAACTTCCCTCGCCGGGTGAGGAAGCTCCTGAGGCCCTTCATCGAGCTCGGCGGCCGCACCGTCGCCTCCTCCTGGTAGTGCCCCGTGCCGTTACCCTTATGCGCCGTTCTCTGTGTCTCTGTGGTTCCGCCTTTCGCCGTT
>CBFDAZ010000333.1:0-6176 GCA_965602825.1 uncultured bacterium | reverse complement strand
CGCGCGCAAGTTGGCCTGTGGAGAAGGGTGGTCCGGCGAAACGCGGTGCCAGTCCCCGTTTTTCGCACCCCCCATGAGAGACGAAGGGCGAACCCGAAATCTTCGGAGCAACCGGATGGAGTTCGATCGAGAGCGAGACGTCGTCGCCAATACGCGGATCGTGCTGGTGGAGCAGGACCTGCCGGACGACCGGCTGGATGACCCGGTCGGCGCGGCCCGCCGGGAGCTGCTGGCTTCCGGCTTGCCGGACCGCGTGAAGCCTGGTGCGAGCATCTGCATCGGCGCGGGCAGCCGGGGCATCGCGAACATGCCGAAGGTCCTCCGAACGGTCGTGCAGGTCGTACGGGAACTCGACGGCGATCCGTTCCTCATCCCCGCCATGGGCAGCCACGGCGGGGCGACCGCCGAGGGGCAGAGGGCGCTGCTGCGCGGCCTCGGCGTTACGGAAGAGATGGTCGGGGCGCCCATTCGGGCGACGATGGAGACCGTCCAGATTGGTGAGACTGCCTCCGGACTGCCCGTCTTCATGGATCGGTACGCGGCCGAGGCGGACGGCCTTGTGGTCGTCAACCGGGTGAAGTCTCATACCGACCACCACGGCGACACCGAGAGCGGGCTCTGCAAGATGCTGGCCATCGGCTTCGGCAAACAGCAGATGGCTTCGCGGATCCATCCGTACGGTGCGTGGGGGCTCGCGGAGCTGGTACCCGAGGTCGCTGAGGTCATGCTGGAAAAACGTCCGGTCCTCATCGGCCTGGCGATCATCGACAACGCTCGCGCCGAGACGGCGGAGATCCACGCCGTCGAGCCGGACGGGTGGCGGCAGACCGAAGGGGGCCTGCTGAAACGGTCGAAGGAGCTTACGGCCAGGCTGCCATTCGACGAAATGGACGTGCTGGTTCTGCGGTTCATCGGGAAGGAGATCAGCGGGACGGGGATGGACCTGAATGTGGTGGCGCGCATCATGATAGACGGAGTCGAGGAACCCCCGCGTCCCCGCATCCGGACCCTCGGCGTCCTCGACATAACCGACGCCTCGCACGGCAACGCCGTCGGCATCGGCCTCGCCGATCTGACGACGAAGCGGCTGGCCGACAAGATCGACTTCGAGGCGACGTACGCCAACTCGATGACGGCCACGTTCTTCAACCGGTGCAAGCTGCCCATGGTCCTGCCAACCGACCAGCGGCTGTTTGAGCTGGCCTTGGGCGCGCTCCCCGATGCCCGGCGAGCCGATCCGCGGCTCTGCGTCTGCCGGGACACGCTCCACCTCGGCCGGATGTGGGCCTCACAGGCGCTGATTGAAGAGATGGCGGACGGGCGGGACCTGCGGATTGTCTCCGAGCCTCAGCCGTTGAGCTTCAGTGACGAGGGTGAACTGCTGCTGCCGTCGGAAGGAGGGGTCTGAGATGGCGTTCCGGGTTCGTCTCGCGCAAGTGTCCCCGGTACTCGGCGACGTGAAGGCCAACCTCGAGAGGCATCTCCAGGTGATCGAGGAGGCAAAAGGGGAGGGGATCGACCTGGTCGTCTTCCCCGAGATGAGCCTGTGCGGGTACCATGTGCGGGACCTGGCGGCGGAGGTCGCGCTCGTGAGGGGCTCGCCCGAGCTTGGGGCCATTGCCGCAGCATCGGGAGAGATCTCGGCCGTGGTGGGCTTTGTCGAGGAACTCCCCGCCTATGAGCTGTGTGTGGCGGCGGGCTACTTCGAAGGCGGGAGCCTGCTGCATGTCCACCACAAGGTCTACCTGCCCACCTATGGTATGTTCGATGAGCAGAGGTACTTTGCCAACGGTTCGGGCGTCCGCGCCTTCGCCTCGCGACTGGCGCCGATGGGTATGCTCGTCTGTGAGGACATCTGGCACCCCTCGGCGCCCATGATCGCGGCGCACGACGGTGCGCAGGTGCTCATTGTGATCGCCAACAGTCCGGCCCGGGGGCCCCGCGACGGTTCGTGGGATACGGAAGCCGCCTACGATGCCATGCTCAAGACGTACGCTGAGCTGCTTTGCTGCTATGTAATCTTCGTGAACCGCGTGGGCTTCGAGGACGGCGTGCATTTCTGGGGCGGGTCGCGCGTCCTGGCGCCCGATGGGACGATAACCGCGGAGGCGCCAGCCGGTGAAGAAGCCCTGGTGGACGCTACGCTCGACACGAATGCGGTGCGGAGCGCACGTGTGGCAACGCCGCTGTTGGCTGACGAGAACCTGGATCTGACGATCCGTGAGTTAACGAGGATCCGCGATGAGCGCACTGGACATTGACCTGGAGCTGGCCCGACAGACACTGGTGGGCTGCATTCGGGATGAGCTCGGCAAGTTCGGGTTCACCAGGGCGGTCATCGGCATGTCCGGCGGCATCGATTCCACTGTCTCGACCTACCTGGCGACCGAGGCGCTCGGCCGCGAGAACGTGACGGGGATCATCATGCCGTACCGCACCAGTGATCCCCAGAGCCAGGCCGACGCAGAGTTCGCGGCGGGGGAGTTGGGCATTACCACGATGCTGGTCGATATCTCGCCGATGGTCGATGCCTACTTCGAGAAGTTCCCGGATGCATCGAAGAGCCGACGGGGCAACAAGATGGCCAGGGAGCGGATGTCGATCCTGTACGACCAGTCGGCGGCTCTGGGTGCCATGGTGATTGGGACGAGCAACAAGACCGAGATACTCCTCGGTTACACGACGTTGTGGGGGGACATGGCAAGCGCCGTGAACCCGCTGGGCGACCTGTACAAGACCCAGGTCCGCCAGCTTGCGCGCTCGATGGGCGTGCCGGAGCAGATCGTCGCCAAGCAGCCGAGTGCCGACCTGTGGGCGGGGCAGACGGACGAGGGGGAATTGGGCTTCACCTACGACGACGTGGACAAGGTGCTCTACGAGCTGATCGACCAACGGCAAGACTGCGAGGCCTTGACGGCCGCTGGGTATGATGGGAAGTTCGTGGAGCAGGTCTACCGGATGATCCGCGATTCGCAGTACAAACGGCGCATGCCGGTCATTGCCAAGCTGTCCCACCGCAGTGTGGACCGCGACTTCCGATACTCCCGCGATTGGGGCCGGTAGAGCGTTGTCACACGTGATGCACCTGGGTGCGCGCCATCGAAACCACGGCGCCCTCAGCCCCAGACTCCGATTGGCGCCAACTTAAGCGTCTTGCGGGAAGGGCGCGGGCCGGATACTTCGCCTGCGTACGGCGGCAGGCTCGTATTCGGCCCCTCCTCACGTCAACGTATCTGGGTAATGACCATCATAGAGCCCAGTGATGTAGCGGCGCGATTCACCGCGCCGACGCTCAACGCGCACCCGCGGCAGAGCCGCATTTGGCCCTGCCTGCAGGTTGCCTTGACGCCTATGGGGTGGGCTAGCTTTCCGGCTCCGCAGGCTCGGCGGGCACGATCGGCAGCGTGAAGACGGCTCTGATGGCTCCCCCGGTGACGGCACTGACCAGTTGGGCCGATACCAGTCCATCCGTCTCACCGTTGGGCTGGCGCTCGACCTTCAGGTGGCTCTCGGCCGGCCAGGGCAGCGAGTTGAACCACTTGGCCTGCACGGGCAGACTCAGGAGCGGCGTGCCGTCGGCCAGCCGGATGCCCAGAGTCACCTCGTCTTCTGCGGCGCTCTGAAGCAGGAGCCTGTAGCATCGCGCACTGGCCTGCGCTGGCTGTTCCCCGACATCCGCAGGCCCGGGCACTCGCAGCCCGCTCATCGCGAGGTAGCCGATGGGCGATGAGCCGTCGGAGTCCATCTCCCCCGCGGCGTCAAAGGGAACAACGACGACCGATCGGGGAGCCCCGGTCTTGCTCCGCAAGGCTGCGCCGCGGTCGAGCGCTAGGAGTTCCCTGTCCGCCGCCACAATGCCGGCCGGCTCCTGCAGCAACTCCTCCACCATGCCGCGCGTCTGACGCTCGTGCACCACCTGGAGCGCGTGGGGAGGCGGCGGCTGCTTGGTGCGCTCGACCCATGCCTCAACCTCGCTGGCCACCCGCTGGCTGAACTTGGATATCTCCTCCCCCGCCTTGGTGAGTCCCATCTTGACCTCGCGTGCTACCCTCTCCGGAAGGGTCTCCCTTGGCCCGACGACTCGGAGTCCGACGACCGAGGCTATCTCCGGTGTCGAACGCGCCGGCCCCAGCTCGATCTCGACCGTGGCCTCATACTCGCCGACGTGATCCTCTACCGGCTCCTCCGGGATGGCGTACTGGGCCCGGTAGGTGGAGGGAGCCGCGCCCAGCGCTGTCGGTTTCCGGATCGGCTCATCGGGCAAGACAGCCAGGTCGCCGCTCGGACTCGACAGGCGCAATCTGACGGTCAGAGTCTCCACCTCGAGGCCGCCAAGCTCGGGCACGGCAACCAGGTAGATGGTCTGACCCACCCGCGCTTTGCTGATGGCCTCGCCCAGGTCGTTCTCGACCCACAGGTCGATGTTGGTGATGATCGGGTCGGGTTTGCCGTCCCCGTCAGCGTCCGGATACGAAGCCCATTCCGGCTGCCCCTCCTCCGGAGGCATCACCACATGCTTCTCACCACCATAAACCCACACCCAGGCGGCGTGGGTGGGGGCAATGCAGCACACCCAGACCAGAACTACGAGTAGTAGGCTTCGCAACGCTCAGACCCCCTCTCGAACGACGGCTTTCCACCAGACGGACTGCCCTTCCTCCCGCGTACGGTCACCCCTCCTCGGGCCACCTCTCCGGGAACTTGGCCTGGAACTCGTCCCGCAGGATTCCCATGACGAGTAGATCGCAGTAGCGCCCGTGGACGAAGCGGTGCCGGCGCAGTCTGCCCTCGTGCTCGAAACCTGCCTTCTCGTAACAGCGGACTGCGGCGGCATTGTCAACCACGCAGTGCAGCGCGATACGGTCCAGGTTCTGGTAGACGAACCCGAAGGTGCACAGCGTGACCACGGCGTCCGTTCCGTATCCCTTGCCCCAGTGCTCCTTCTCGCCGATGAACAGGCCCACTTCGCTGACGCGTCCATGGCCGCCGGCCTGGCGGAGGCTGCAGTTGCCGATGTGGTGGCCGTCGAGGGTCTCGATCGCGAAGCGAGTGCGCCCGGGCTCCTCGTTCCGGATCCATCGCTCTTCGTCTTTGAAGGTCACGGGCATCCAGAAGGGGAGGAACGCGGTGACCTCCCTGTCGTTGAGCCACCTGGTGAGATTCGGGGCGTCTCTGAGGTCCACGGACCGCAACACGACCTTCTTGCCGCGGATCACGTGACGCTCACCTCCTCCGGGATACGTTCCGGGAACAGCTCGAAGAACTCCTCCCGCAGAAGCCCCATCCGCAGTTCGTCACGGTATTGGCCCGCGATGTACGCTTTGCGCCGGAGGCGACCTTCAACCTGGAAACCGCACTTCTCGTAGCACCCCTGGGCGCGCGTGTTGTGAGAGTAGACGCTCAGCTCGATCCGCTGGAGGTTGATCTCGATGAACCCGAAGGCGCAGAGCGTCTTCACCGCGTCCGTGCCGTAGCCCTGTGACCAGTACCGCTTGTCACCGATCATAATCCCCAGCGTAGCCCGTCGAGACTCGCGGTCGATCCCGTGGAGTCCACAGTTGCCGATGTGGGTCCCGTCCTCGGTTTCGATGGCGAGCATGATGTCTTGCTCGGGGTCTCGCTCGCGAGCGAGTATGTCCCGCTCGTCGGTCCGCGTGATGGGGCCCTGGAAGCTCATGAAGTGCGTGACCTCGAGGTCGTTGACCCACTGGCAGCATCGTTCCAGGTCGCCATCGGGATCGACTGGCCGTAAGGTCACTCGCTCGCCCTGGATCACCGTAGCTCACCCTTTCGGGCGTGTCGCGGGGTTTGTCTAACTGCATACGCTTGATGAAGGCCTCGGTTGCGGGTGGCGAGAAGGGAATACCCGTACTCCTGACCCGGAGAGGGGCTCCATGGAAGGCAAGTCGGTTCCCGATCCTCCGCTCCACGACTTCCTGCCTGGCAGCCGGATCGAGATCATCAATCCTGCCATCGAACGGGGCAAGATCCGCTCGGTGCTGTTTGACTTCGACGGCACGCTGTCGCTCATCCGAGAGGGTTGGCAGCAAGTCATGGTGCCCATGATGGTCGAGATCCTCCTCGACCTCAAGACGGGAGAGACGGGAGACGATCTGACGGAACTGGTCACCGAGTACGTCGATCGCCTGACCGGCAAGCAGACCATCTACCAGATG
>CBFDAZ010000332.1:0-6206 GCA_965602825.1 uncultured bacterium | reverse complement strand
TTACAGCCTACTTCCCCATGGCTCTCGCCATGGGCTACCGTCTTTCGCGCCCTCCGGGGGCTCGACGACTTCAGAGACCGAGGTTGCGGCTCATTGGCATCTGGGGCGCAGGCAGGCAAGGCGTCGAACACGTGCAAGCCAAGGGGGAGTCGGCGGTCGAGGACGCTCTGTGGCCTACTTCCCGGCGGCCACTCTCAATCTGGGTAATGCATAGCCCAGTGGGAGAGGGGCGAACGGAACACACGACTCCGCATACGGGCATCTCTCGCTGACTGCGAAGTCGTATGTTTTCCTATAGCGGGACTAGGGCGGGGGCGGGAGCGTGCAGAGCTGAAGCACAATGTCGGGGTGTTCCCAGGCCAACCGCAGCTCCTCGACAGTCAGCATTCTCTGCGTCGCCAGGGAAGCCGCCTGGACGACCTGGAGCGTCCTGCGCAGCTTCTCCGGCTCGGGATCCTCGATGCCCAGCTTCCTCTTCAGCACGTCGGCGAGCCCCGCGGCGCCCCCATGCGTGCCGGTGAGGATCTCTCGGCCGGTCTCCACGACCTCCGGCTCGCCTCGACCCAGTTCCTCGAACTCGTAGAGTTCGTAATTGCGCCGGTCCTTCAGCGCTCCGTCGGCGTGGATGCCTGATTCGTGGGCAAAGGCATTCCCACCAACGGCGACCTGGTTGAGCGGCAGCGGCATCCCGAAGGCGAGAGACGTGTAGTTGGCGAGGCGCCAGACCTTCGCCAGGTCGATCCTCTGGCTCAGCAAGTCCCGGCCGGCAACCGACGGCGAGTGCCTCATGGCCAGAATGCAGGACACCAGGTCCGCGTTACCGGCCCTCTCCCCCACTCCGTTGACGGTGGTGTTGATATAGGCGTCGTAGCCCGCCTCAATGCAGCCCAGCGCGGCCGCGACCGAGGTCGCGACTCCCATGCCCAGATCGTTGTGGCAGTGCGACTCAATCGGCAGTCCGGCACCCTTGGCCAGACGGTTCACGCGGTCGTAGATGCTGAAGGGGTCGTCACAGCCCAGCGTGTCGCAGTAGCGGATCCGGTCCGCCCCGTGCTCCTTGGCCGTGCCCGCGAAGTCGATCAGGAACTCCATCGCCGTCCGCGAGGCATCCTCGGCATTCACGCCGATACTCAAAGCGCCGCCCTGTTTGGCCGCATCTACGGCTTCAGACATCATGCGCAGGATGTCCGCGTGGCTGTACCGGCCGCGGAACTTGCTCTGGATCATCTGGTCGGAGGTCGAGATACTCAGGTTGAAGTGCCTGACTTTCGTGTGCTCCAGAGTGGCCTCAACATCCGCCACGATGGCGCGACACCAGCCCTCAAGGACCAGGTTGCGGATCGCCCCTCGATCCTGAAGCTCGATGTTGGCGTTGAGGTACGGGACCTCATGGAAGCTGAACGGAAACCCGAACTCGGATTGGTGAATGCCGAGCTGCCCAAGCAGCAGGTTGATGACGGTCTTCTCAAGCTTGGCGAGACCGACCCGCGCCATCTGATCGCCGTCGCGGTTGGTTACGTCGATGAAGTAGACCTTGGGCACCTTGACCGAGAACGCTCCTTCCGGGGACACAGCGCAGGCCCCGCCGGGCCTCAGACTGACGCAACATGATACGCGACGTGCGGCAGTTTGACAAGGGTGCGTAGGGGTCGCAGGAGCGGAATGCCAGAGGTCTCCGCGCCCCGACGAGTAGCTCTCAGGGCGCCCGGAGCCGCATCTTGCAGGCGACGTCCTGCGTGAATGCCGGCAGAACGACGTGAGCGTTGCCTTCGGTGACTGTCACTTGGGCGTTGTGGACCACTTCGCCTACGTACGGGTCCCAGAACTCGCAGTCGTACGTCCCGTCCGGGAGCCGTTTGAGGTCAACCGATGCCCCTTCGTAGGGACTCGCCTGGCGCCCCGCATCTCCGGCGACCATGCGAGCAAGGTCGAAGCCATAGAAGTACGTCGCCTTCGGGGAGGTCATCGCCTCGACGAAGAGGTGGGCTGGCGTGGTCGTCGGCCGCAGTGGATTGTTCTTGGGATTCGAGTTGATCCAGCTCCAGCCCTGGCCCCGGCGGTCGTCGCCAGCCAGGAACTGCGCCAGGGCGTGGTTGTGCCTGGCATAGGCGTCTCGCATCCAGATGTCGTGGTACCAGAACTGCGCGGGAGAGGCCATCGGCGTCACGACACTCCCCCATAGCCCGATGCGGTAGAAGGCCTCGATCTCCTGCCGCGACTTCTTCTCGATACCCGCCGTCTGAGGGCCGTATTCGATCACGATGTACGGCTTCTCGATGTTCGCCCTCAGTCCGTAACCCCGGTTCATGTCATCGGCGATGTGCTTGCTGGGCCAATAGGCGTCTGCCTGGATGTAGTCGATGTTCGGCAACTGGAACAGCGATCGGCCGGCATCCCACGAGAAGTGGAGGCAGTAGTGGGTGGTTATGAGGTGTCGGCCGAGATCGACGTCCCGGAGGTATCCCGCCATCTCCCGGTGCCAGTCAGCCACGTCGCCCTTCAGTTGCGGATAGGCATCGATGAGGTCGATCTCGTTCCATAGGTCCCACGACATGATGTGCTGGCTGTAGCCCCAGCGGGCAGCGATGTAGCGATAGCGCTGCCGGAACAGGTCCTTAGCGCTCGGACTGAGGAAGAAGAGCGACGGTGTGGCCACCGGCCCGCCGTTGGCCGCCGAGTACGGGTTGTACTCCCACTCCGCGTCGAACCTGTCTCTCCGGAGCTGGCCGTGGGAGTTGAGGGTCAGCTCGATGAACAGGTCCTCCTCCTCGGCCAACTCCAGGGCGTGGTCCAGGCGCCAGGCGTTGTACATGCAGTACCGTCCAACACCATCGTACCGGGAGTCGTACTTGTCGGACCACTCAATGGAAGCCCACCAGGCACTCATCCACGTCCTCACGAAGCTGAGGCCGGCTTGCCGGAAAGCCGGGAGGAACTCATCGAACGCGTAGGTACCCCTCTGGGCCGCGGCCTGGTCTCCCCCATCGCGCATGTTGATGCCCATCGGGAAGTAGAAGTCGCCATTCTCGAACTCGAAGTAGCGCGGGTCAGCCTTGCTGATGCGGACCCGTCCCCGGGAGTCGTTGGGAGGCTCTGCCGTGAACGAGCCCGTGGCGGACCGCAGTCGGCCACGCTCATCGTTGACCGTCACGAAATACTCGTGCTTGCCTGGCTCCGTCGGGGAAAAGCGGACCTTCCAGCATGGCTCACCCACCGGGCTCAGCTTCTCGTTGCCCTGGCCGTCAAGCATCCGTGCGTAATCCTGGTAGTAGAAGCCGGGGACGTCGAGCAACTGCCCCGACGGGGCCCGGAAGTGTCCGGCTACGTCTACGACCTCCGGGTCAAAGGGGTTCTCGTATCGCCGATCGAGGTAGAAGGTAAGCTCGAACTTCTCATGGCACGGGACGACGTGCGCATTTCGCCGGAGCTTCAGCGCCGGCTCGCCTTCGTCAACCGGAAGGCCCGGTTCACCATCCTCGGCCGAACCAGTCAGGCGAAGGTCATCAACGTACAGCGTGCCCTGCCAATCCTGATTGGAGAAGAAGCGGATTCCGAACTCCCTGGGGTAGTACAGGCTGCGGTTCCACGACTTGAGGTGGCTTCCCGCTTCCCAGACGCGTGACGTCGGCGAGATATCCAGGGACGCTCGATTCCACGCCCCCGGCTTCAGTGGGATACTGGCTTCGCCGGTGTCGGGAGCACGGAAGGGCGCAGCCTGGTACCAGAGGTACTGCTTGTCCTTGAGATACACGTAGACGTCCAGGTCCCCGGGCGCCCCCTCGGGGACGAAGACCTGGAACCGCAGCGAGCTGTACGGACGCCAATCGCGCCACGGATAGTAGGTCGCGCCCATCGAGCCCGGGAACCGGCCTGCTATCGCGAGGGACTGCCTCCCGCGAGCCGCCCGGTCGTCCGCAATCACGACAGAAGCCGTCTGTGGGTCAGTCGGGGCCGGCTCCCACGCCGCGCCGGCCTCCTCGAAGTCCCATCGTACGGTCCCGGCAGCGCCCGGTGCAGCCCACACAAACAGCGAACAGAAGCCAATGATGGCGGCAAGCCTATCCAAACCCACACCTCACCCGAAGTCAGGACGCCGCAGGCAAACGCAACTCCAGCGCTCCTCCCTGCGGCGCCTCACTCAGTGGAACGCCTGGAACGTTCGGCGGTTCCGGCCGACGGTCGCTAGCTCACTTCCACCACCTTGCCCGCTCTGGCTGACTCCAGTGCTGCCAGGGACACCTTCAGAGCGATCAGACCATCCTCGGCGCCGGTGAGGGGCGCCGTCCCATTTCTCACCGCGTCGGCGAAGGCGGCCTCCTGGCGCGGCTGCAGGTCGCCCTCGAACTCGCCGAGGGTCTCCTCCTCACCACCCTTGCGGGTAAGCTTCAGCGCCTTCATGCCCTGCAGCACGATCACTCCCCCGGCGCCGAGCACCTGCTCGCCACCGGACGCCCCGACCCCGCGCGGGAGCCCCCAGCTTAGCGAGATCACGCCGACGTCGCCCGATTCATGCTCGACCAGCATCGTCGCCGTGTCTGTCTCAACCTCTATGCCCGGCAACTCCTCCGCCCCCTGAGCGAAGGTCATACCCATCGCCATCACGCGTACGGGCTCGGCGTCGAAGATCCATCGCCACTGATCGAAGTAGTGACAACACATGTCGATGATCGGTCCGCCCCCCATGCGGCGGTCCATGATCCACGGCTTGAAGCGGATCTCGGTGCCGGCGACCATCCGATACATAACGGGGCGCCCGATCGCACCTTCTTGCACCAACTCCCGCAGCTTCGCGAGTTGAGGCAAGTGGCGCTTGCAGAAGCCAATGCCGAGCGTCGCGCCCGTCTCGTCCCGGCAGCGGATCATCGCCTCGGCATCAGCCACCGTCATCGCGATCGGCTTCTCGCACAGCACGCTCCTGCCGGCGCGCATGGCGCCCTCCGAAGCCTCGCGGTGGAGATACGTCGGCAGGCAGACCGAAACGAGGTCAACACCGTCTTCCGCGATCGCCGCGTGGATGTCGGCGTGGCGCGATGAAACGCTGTGCCTCTCCTGCGCGGCCATCGCACGCTCCTCGTCTATGTCCGCAACGGCCACCAACTTCACGTTCTGGATGGTGTTCCAGGCCGCGAGATGGGCGTTGCCCATGTCACCAGCCCCCAACACGCAGATACCGAGCGGTCTCACTGTGCGACACCTCCGGCTACATGTGGATCGGGGTGCACCACTGGTCGGTTCCGGACCGACCTCAACCGTATTCGCGAGGCGGTCACCCAGACCTTCGGCGGGAGAGGAAGTGCGGCCTCAATGGGGCTTGCCGGGAGACGGCTAGTCGTACACAAGGAGTAGGTTTGTTAGTGGTCGTTCCGGCAACGTGACGAACTTGCCGTTGGAGTAGAGCGCGCTTGAGCCTCCACCGTCGAGGTTCATCGCGTCGATAGCGCCCACACGCAGCATGATGTGAGCGAACTTGTTGAGGGTGATCGGCGTGTGCACGGTCACCAGCAGTAGCTTGCCGTCGGCGGTGACCCCAAGCCCGCTGCGGCGTGCCAGGGCGAAGAGCGAAGGATCGCCGAACCCCTCGTCAGAAGGGTGCAAGCTCACCTTTCCGTTACGTACAAGCAGCGGACCGCTGCACAGCGCGGTGCGGATGTCGCGGGACCAGCCCAGGTTGCGACCCATCTTGCCCTGATGATACTCCAGCCACGCCTCGCCCTGCTCGTTGATCAAGAGCACCGAGCTACAGAGGCCGTCGTAGATCAGACGGCCTTCGACCACCAACGCCCCGACCGGCTCATTGGTGCGGAGGTTGAAGTAGGTGCCGTTCACCGCGATCCGGGGCCGGAAACGCCGGACCATGTCGCCGAAGGCCTCGCGCCCGAACTTGCCCTCACTGAGCACCGTACCTTTCGCCAGTCCCAGCACGATGCGGACATCCTTCGCCTTCGGGTTGACGGTCACGACGTTCACGCCGACGCTGCCGACTATCTCCCAGGCGCGATCGATGTGGGGGCTGCGTTCGGGCTGGATGTTCTCATACCGCGGCGCAAGCACGAGCTCCTCGGCGCTCACGCGGGGGCTGGTGCGGCGCGTACCGAGGGGAGCAATCGCTGGCTGGTCGGTCCCATGCGGGGGCTCTCGGCCGGCCAAAGGCAGGGCAACAACGACCGCGATGGCCACGGCGTAGGCCACCAGCGAACCGACCGCGA
>CBFDAZ010000331.1:0-6221 GCA_965602825.1 uncultured bacterium | reverse complement strand
GCCGGGACCATCTCGGCCTGCGCTTCCGGAGCGGCGGCCTCCTCGGCGTACGCGCTGGCGGCGCAGGTGGGATACGCCTCGTACCGGCGATATGCCTCAGAGAGGCTCTGTACGCCCACAATCGGGGTGTTCGCGGCGGCAGCCATGGCGTCGGCCTTCTCACGCGCCCGTTTGGTGGCCTCGGCCAGCGCCTGGGCGCGGAGCACGTTGTCGTTGTCCACCTCGAAGACGAGGTCCGCAAGGCTCGTCGCGCCGGCCGCCACTGCTCCGTCGCATACAGCGGCCAGCTTACCGAAGTCCTCGTTCTTCAAGGTCACCTTCAGCCAGTGGAACGCCATGTACCCCTCGCGAACGGTGCGCCTGGCCTTGTAGTCGTAATGGCTGGCCTCGCCGAGGTACAGCTCCGAGGTTTCGACCACATCGTCAGGTACGCCAAGTTGCCCGATCTTGGCCTTGACCTTCTTGACCCTCTCACCCACCACACTCGCCGCCTCGTTTGCCGTCGGGCGCGTCGCCTTGATGCCCAGCGAGATTCTCGCGACATCGGGCTCGGCCTCAGCGTAGGCGTCCGCCGTGACGTTAAGCAGCCTCTGCTCCTCAGGTTTGGCGGCCGCCTGTCTCCTGAGAATGGCTGAGTCCACCATCATTGCAACAAGGGCCACGACCAGTACAGCGATGACGATCCGCCAGATCACCATCTCACGGTTCACTGCCAACACCTCCCGTTGAGGAATGCTGCCCTGACGATCCCTCAGTCGTTCGTGCCGGCGGGCTTTCCAGCCCGCCGTCGTGGCGGGTCAGAAGACCCGCCGGCACAACGGCTGTCTCCATGATTCCGAGTCGCTCGTGCCACGCCAGCCCTCATTCTACTTGTTGTCCGGGGAGACGGCAATCCTACGGGCGATGTTCAGCAGCGGTTGGGATAGGGGGGATCAAGGAGGTCTCAGTGGGGGCGCTTGCTCAGGGAGACGCAGCCGCCCGTCGCCGCCCAAGCACCACGCGCGCCAGCAACAGGATCAGCGCCACCGGCACCCACACGGGCGCCAGGCCCACAGTCCACGCGCCTGCAATGCCGGCTGTCCGGCCCGACCAGTTCAGCGCCTTGGTGAACGTCCTCGTGACAGTCGCCCAGGACGAGAGGCTCGGACCCGGCGCCTCGAAGCTGGCTGACACCGTCGCCAGGACCGTCTCGGACTGCTGGCCGTAGAGTTGCCCGCGCCCCGCGATGGTCTCGTGCTCCGAGGCCTGGAGGGCCGATTCCACTGGCGCGCGATCGGTCTCCTTCTTCGTCTTGGGAAGACGCTCGCGCAGCCGCGTCTGCCGCTCGCCCTCGCGCCGCAGCTTCGTCTCGACGGAGACGACCGATTGCGTCCGGTCCTCGCCGTGGACCTGCCGGCGGATCATGTGCCCGAGCCGCGCGAGAGCCTGCAGCGTGATCTCCAGCCGCGTGGAGGGCACCTTGAACGTCATCTGGGCCGAGGCGCGGTCGCCGGTCTCCGTGAACGCCGAGTCGAGCACAAACCCCTGCTGCTCGCGAACGATCTGCTCGGCGGCGTGGACTGACTTGAGCACTTCCTTCGTTTCGACGCTCACGCTGGCGTCGTAGGCCAGGTGGAGCCTTTCGGCGATCCCGTAGTTCCGGTCCGCCGGGCCGATGGCCGCCCCGCGCTCTGCGCCTTCCGGCGCCTGCCTGACCCACTTCGCGTGGCCGTCTGCGAAGCACACGTTCCCCCCCTCGTTGTGCCGCTTCGCGAAGGCCCCATCTGGCGTCGCATCGTACACGAGCGGCTGCTTCTCGGCATCCGGTATGTCGCTGAGCTTCGCGCCCGACAGGCTCCGCGGCATGGCGTAGCTGCACTTGCTGCCGGACTCATCCGTTGGGCACTTGTAGATCTCCGCGTTTCTCACGTAGGGAAGAGTCGCCTCCTGCCACCTCTCCGCGGGCGGCAGGTAGTCGCTATGGTCTCCGGCGTACATTATGAAGGCCAGGCCAAGCTGCTTCACGTTGCTGAGGCATGAAGTCTGCCGAGACTTCTCGCGCGCTACGCCAATCTGCTTCACGTCGCTCAAACAGGAAGTCAGGCGAGCTTTCTCGCGCGCTCTGGAGAAGCACGGGAACAGGATGGCCCCCACGATCAGGACAATCACTGCTGATGTGAGCAACTCGATCACCGTGAACCGGAAGCCACGACGCGGCCTGCCCTCAGCTCCAGCCCTCTCCTGCTCGCCCGCTAACTTCGCCATGACCGCGCCCACATAGGCCGCGCCTCGCTCTGGCGTGGCGTAGGCCTCCGCGTACGCCTGGCGGTCAGCCCGGACCGCCTCCAGCCACTTGCGGCAGCCCTCGCATTCCGACAGATGTGCCTCCACCGACTTCCGCTCTGCGGCTGTCGCTTCGCCATCGGCGTACGCTGAGATCGCCTCGATCCAGTCCTCACACGGTCTCGGGGTCATGGTGTGCCCTCTTCCGCCATCCTGGAGGTCCCCGCCGCCGTTTGGCCGATCAGCTCCCGCAGCCTCTGCTTCGCCCGGCAGCACCGCACGCGGACCGTGTTCACGGTGATGCCCAGCATCTCCGCGATCTTCTGGTAGCTGAGGTCCTGGAGGTACTTGGCCGCAAGCACCTCCCGGTCCCGTTCGGGGAGCTGGTCCAGCCTCTCGCGAAGCTCGACTGCGGCATCCGGGGGAGCCGATGCGGGCTCGGGCTGTTGGGCCTCAACCTGCGGCACCGCCACTTCCCGCTCCGCCGAGCGCAGGTGGTTGAGCGCTCGGTGCCTCATGATCCCAAACAGCCACGCAGGGAAGCTCTCCGGCCGCTTCAGCTTCGGCAGCGAGCTGTAGGCCTCGACGAAGGCGTCCTGGCTGATGTCTTCCGCGGCATCGTCATCCCGGACAATGGCTCTCGCCGCGCCAATCAAGCGCGCGTGGTGGAGGCTCACGAGCCGCCCGAACGCCTCCCGATCACCGCGCTGCGCTTTCATCACGAGGGCCTTGTCCGTGGCTGCCACTTGCCGCTTCCTTTCGCACGTCTCCAGCCTGTAGTCACATGACCCTACCCGAACATTACACTTCGCTCGGCGGGATTCCTGGCCGGCAGAGCTCCTCGACTCACCCAGTGGCGGCGCTGAGGGGTAGGAGCGTCCCGCCGACGCGGGACCCGATGCCGTTGGGCGTTGGCGGAACGCGCGCCGGAGCTGGAGCTCCGGCGCCACGAACGGCGCGGGTCAGGAGACCCGCAGGCACGGGTGACCCGCGGATTCTCGGGACAGGAACCGCGCAGGAGGTCATCGACTCGCACAGCGCCAAGAAACGCGCAACCAAATCCGAGGAGCTACACGACATGCGTTTCTCCGCGGTTCTCGTTGTGGCCGTCTGCTTGCCGTCAGGAGTCGCACTGGCCGACGAACTGGAGGTCGGTGACTGGACCATTCAATACGGCCCCAATGGCGTCGAGTCGGTTCACTACGGCGACACCCACGTGCTCGAGCGCCTCGGCGTCACCGTCTACGCGCCCGACTACAAGAGCGCCCACTTCGCACTCACCGGTGCGGACGTCCGTCACCAACAGGAGGGCGAGACTCACCGGCTGATCTTCGCCCGCGACGTTCCTGGCAAGGCCAAGGGCATCGGCACACTCGAGGTCTCGGGCAACACGCTACGCTGGTCGGTCGAGATCGAGATCGCGGTTGACGGGCGCCTGGAGATCCACGTCCCCGTACCACGAGAGACGATTGAGACGCCGGCGGGCGACCTCTTCTACCGCGTCGGCCACGCCAAGCGCGAGGTCGTTGCAGGCCATAGCTGGTCAACCCAGATCCCGAAGAGCGAGGTCGCGCTCAAGACGGCAGACCTGGACATCGTCCTCCGCCCGAAGCTGGGTGAGGGCAGTTGGCTGTTCCAGGACCGACGGCAAGACCGGTTCTCCGTCGTCCGCATGGTCGGCTCTCTCGCAGCCGACGGCAAAGAGCCCGTCCGCGCGATGCCGAGCATCGAGATCGCTATCGAGGCGCTCTCTGCCGACGAAGCCCGAGTCCGCCGGCTCGATCTGGGCCAACGGCGGGTCACCCGTTCGGAGATTCCCGTGAAGAACGCCGGCTTCGAGGGCCCGCAAGGGCTCGCCGGATGGGGCCACGGCCCCAACGGCACCCTCGTCAAGGACCGCCCGGCCGAGGGCGAGCAATGCGCAAAGCTGGCGGTCTCCTCTCCCGACGAGCCGAACGTCTACCTCACCCAGCAAGTGCCCGTCACGCCGGGCGCTCTCTACCAGGTCTCGTGTCGCATCCGGCCCGAGGGTGTTGAGCGCGCCGACGAGATGAGGATGTCGTCCGTGGGTGCGGTGCTGATTCACGAGTGGGCCGATCCGGACGGCAAGTGGATCTACGCCGGCGACTACTCCGACAGCTTCTGGGGCAGCACGGCCGCCTGGAACGTGGCTCGCTGTGAGGAACTGCTGGCCCCCGCTGATGTCGGCTACGCGGTGATCTTCCTGGGCCTGCGCGGGCTTGGCACGGCCTACTTCGACGACGTGAAGCTGGCCGAAGTGAAGCGCCACATGGTCGTCATGTCGCCGCTCGATGGGGCGGCCTTCGCCGACAACCGCCCGCTCTTCTCGTGGCGCCCCGAGCCCATCGCCCCCGAATACACAATCGAGTGCCGTGGCGAGGGCGGCGGCTTCACCGCACAGACGCAAGACGCGAGCTATCGCCCGCCCGATCGTCTGCCGCCAGGGAGTTACGAGTGGCAGGTCAGCGCGTCGGGGACGCA
Organism: uncultured bacterium; assembly: GCA_965602825.1. Classification (GTDB taxonomy): domain Bacteria; phylum Armatimonadota; class Zipacnadia; order Zipacnadales; family VGFC01; genus CBFDAZ01. Next base: position 1,457 of record CBFDAZ010000331.1, on the reverse strand, counting down.
GCCGTCAGTCAAGTGGGCCTTCACCCAGACCGCACCCCAGGATGCCGACACGACCGGCCCCGAGGTGGCGCTTCAGCCGCACGCCTTCACCAATCGCGACGAGTTCCTGCCCGTCAGTGCCGATGATCCATCCGGCGTGGACTTCAGCGGAGCCCGACTCGTCGTTGGCGGCGAGGAGATGGCCGCTGAGGTCCGCCTCCGCGAGCCGGGCGCAATCGTCCGGCCGCGAGAGGGCTGGCCGCGCGGCGGGCATCACGTGAAGGTGATCGTGCCGGATGAGGTCGGGAACACATCATCGGGGCAGACCTGGGTCGTCAACACTCCCCCACCCCCCAGAACGTTCACCTGGACCTACGACCAGGGCATCTTCGATGGCGAGAAACGCTTCCTGCCGCTCGCCATGTACCAGGTGCCGCCCGAGCACATGCCCCGCGTCAAGCAGGCCGGCTTCAACGTCGTGCATACCTACGAGTTCGAGGGCAGCCAGAATGATGACCGGGCCAGGGAGTTCCTCGACGCCGCCCAGAGCAACGGCCTGCAGGCGTTCATCGGCTTCGATCGCGGGAAGAGCTCCGGTGCGGGCCTCGTCCAGATGGACTTCGACCACGTTGCAGCACGAATCGGCGCCCTGCGCGACCACCCGGGCCTGCTGGCCTGGTACCTCTTCGACGAACCGGACCTCGCCCACCAGTACGTCTCGCCCGGCAACCTCCGCAAGCTGTATGAGTTCATCAATACTCTCGACCCGTATCACCCAGTCATCGTCACCTTCGCGATGGACAACTCCGTCGCACAGTACGGGAAGTGCTACGACGTCCACTGGACGCAGGTGTATCAGACTACTCAATACGTGCGGGATCGCATCGAGCGCCATCGGGGGATGATGGAGCGCTGGCCGCTCGCCGCCATCCTGACCTGCAATGACCGGAAGCAGAGCCCGATCCTCAAGGGCGGCGGCGAGGTGGACGACGCGGCCTTCACACCGACGTTGGCCAAGTTCAGGGCCGACATCGCCATGGCCTTCGCGCTGCGCAGTAGCGGGCTGGCCTGGTGGTGGTACGGCGACAACCGGAGGAGCTGGCTCACCGCAGCGGACGTCCCGCACGGGTGGGCCTGGCTGAGCGAGGCGGTCGCCGAGATCCACGAGCTTGAGCCCCTCCTGACCGCTGACGGGTCGGAGTTGCGGGTCGAGCTGGAGACCGACCCGGAAGACGCGTCCGTCGTCGCGCGAGCGAAGCGTGTCGGCGACCGCGTGCTCCTGATCGTCGCCTCTGCAGATGAAGAGAGAGCCGTGAGCTTCCGCGCGAGCTGCCCCCGCCTTCCCTCTCCGGCAGCCGCCAAGGTCAGGTTCGAGCAGCGAGAGGTGGGCGTCGCCGAAGGCGCGTTCGAGGACGAGCTGGAGCCGCTCGGGCGTCACATCTACGAGATCGTCGCGGTAGAGGAGTAGGGGCAGCCGG
>CBFDAZ010000330.1:0-6235 GCA_965602825.1 uncultured bacterium | reverse complement strand
AGTCCAAGGAGGGCGTCCGCAGCCGCCACTTGCAGTCCCTTGGGCGCCAGGGCCCTGAGGGCCAGTGCGGGGTCGCGCTCCACGCCGTAGACGCAGTCGGCCCCGGTGATGCCGCGCTCTATAGCGCGCTGGAGCAGCACCCCCTCGCCGCAGGCCGGATCGATCGTGCGAGGAGAGCAAAGGGGGCCGTGGAGCTCCTCCACGATGTCATACATGAGATCGACAGCACACAGGGGCGTGAAGTGCTGCGCGTAGCCCAAGGCAGGCACGGCACCTCCGCGGACAGGCGGCCAAGGCCACCGTCCCTACGATGCGACCCACAGCGCCCGGAGGGGTCGAGTTGGGGCCGAGCTTGCCCGGTCGCGATGCCGGGCAAGCCCGTAACGAACGCGGGGCGAAGAATGTCTCTTCGCCCCATCGACCGTCTTCATGTACCTCAGGCACCCCCCGACTCGGCGCCTGCAAATCCTGGAGACTACACGCTGACGTTGGCTATCGAGTCCATGTCAGCCAGCGTCATGACCTTGACGCCACCAGCCGTCCGACTACGAGGCGTGATGTCATCCACGTTGATGCGAAGCGCCATGCCCTGCGCTGTGATCAGGAGAACGCTCTCTCCCGCGCCGGCGTTGACGCCCACGGCAGCTACGACGGGGCCTGATTCGGGGGTAACGTTGAACCCCGTGACTCCCTTGCCGCCTCGACCGCGGACCTGGAACTGGTCGATCATTGTCACCTTGCCCATACCATTCTTCGTTACGACGAGAACCGCGTTGGCCAACGGAGCCACTTCCTTTCTTTCTGCCCAGGGTATCAGCCCGCAGTTCGATTGTAGTATAAGGCTCCACAGCCCGTCAAGCGCTGAAGTCCCTGAATCGCGGCTCTGAACGCGCTCAGGCGCCGATTCGAGGCCCTGCCGGGGCCGCCGTCATCGGCGGCGCGAGCACGCCGCGGAGGGGAGGAGAACGCCCGGGGGCGGGCGTTTAGCCTTGACAGGACCTCGAACGGCTGTCTATGCTCACTTCTGCTGAGAACGGGGTGGTGCGAGCAGATTGCCGAGGTCTTCGGCGGCAGCCAACGCGTGACTGCAAGGAGGATGTATCCCATGTCTGACCAGCGTTTCAGCGCGGTGGGGGAGAAGGACGTGACCCGCGCGATTGTCGGAGAGTTCGCCAAGCAGTTCGACGAGTACATCGAGAGCGATGTCATCATCATCGGGGCCGGCCCGGCTGGGCTGACCGCAGGCAAGGCCATTGCAGAAGCCGGCCGCAAGGCGTTCATCATCGAGCGCAACAACTACCTGGGCGGCGGTTTCTGGATCGGCGGCTACCTGATGAACAAGGTAACCGTGCGGGCCCCGGCCCAGGAGATGCTCGACGAACTCGGTATTCCCCACAAGGAGGCGGTGCCGGGCCTGTTTGTGGCCGATGGGCCACATGCCTGCAGCAAGCTGATAGCGGCCGCCTGCGATGCCGGGGTGAAGTTCGCCAACATGACCGTCTTCGAGGATGTTGTGCTGCGGGAGAACGGGCGCGTAGCCGGCGCAGTGATCAACTGGTCGCCGATCGCGGCTCTGCCCCGGCAGATCACCTGTGTTGACCCCGTGGCCATCGAGTCGAGGCTGCTCGTGGACGCCACCGGGCACGACGCGTGTGTCGTTCGGAAGCTGGAGGAGCGGGGCATGCTGGAGGCCGTGGGCTTTGGCGCAATGTGGGTCGAGCAGTCGGAGGACGCCATCGTCGAGCATACGGGTGAAGCTCACCCGGGTCTGATCGTCACCGGAATGGCCGTATCGACGGTCTACGGCCTGCCCCGCATGGGGCCGACGTTCGGAGGAATGCTGCTATCCGGCCGGCGCGCGGGCGAAGTGGCGCTGGAGTTGCTGGACTGAGAGGCGCTGCGCCCGGCCAGCAGGCAGGCCCGCATGCATGCCGCGCTGGGGCGCCCGGAGACGATGAAGACAGCCATTGTGCCGGCGGGCTTTCCAGCCCGCCGCAGTCGCGGGGCCGGATACAGCGCGGAACGGCGCGGGTCAGAAGACGCGCGGGCACGGACGAATCCCGGATCTTCGAGGCAGTCGCTTCAGCGCGACAGGGCATGGGGCGCCGTTCGCCACAGCACCGGTCAGGATTCGCGGGCCGCGGGCCCGTAGTTGCCCCCAGGGAATGCAGTGGAGATCTACCTGTACGACGAGGCAACGTGCGCGAGCCTGCAGCCGGGCCACGTGGCAACCGATCTCCAGCGGATCACGGGCCTGCAGGTCGAGGTCCGCAGCGATTTCGTCGCTTACTGGCTGGGTCGAGCGCGAGCCGGCCCAGTCGGACTGAGCGCGACCGGACAGCAACTGGTTCGGGAGTATCCCGGATCGGTAGCGGAGATACTGGTGCGGGCGCGCGTGTCGGACCCGATGCGGTGCCTGCAGCCCGAGCGTGTGCCGTCTCGCATCGAGCTGTCTGCCGAGCGCCGCGCCCTCAAGACCCCGGGCCGGACCAGCGCCGGCATTCTGTATGACGGCGCGGTGCTCCAGTGGGTGCTGGCGGAGCTTCTGCCGCCCGAGGAGGAGGGGGCCTGTCACATCGTCTTCACCGCACGCCTCTTCGGCACCTGGGCCCCGGAGGATCGGCGCTGGCACGCCCACGCCAGTCTGTACGGGCAGCCCAATGTAGTCTCAACCTCGGGGTTGGTCCAGGCGCCGGCGCGCCCGCGCGAGTACTACCGGGCGCAACAACTGGCGACCGGCAGGATGGTCCCCCGCGAGGTGGTTGAGGCCGAGCTCCGGCAGCGGCTGTCCGACCGGATGCTTGTGCCGGACGATCCCCGGCTGAGCCGGGTCGCCACCGGGTATGCCCTCCAGTCACTGGCTTGGTGCCTGACCGGTTGGCCCTTCTGCTCGGCGCCAACCTGTCCCCTCTACAACGCCCGTCGCCAGGAGGAGCTGATCCGCGCGCAGTGCAGCGATGAGTCGTCTCTTTGCGCGGATCACCGAGCCCTGTTCTATGCCCTCAGGGAGGGCGCCGGTGCGTAACGATGCCTCGTCCCGCCACGCCTCCCGCTGGCCCCGACCGGGGGTTCTGAGCCATTGGGTCCCGGCAATAGTATGGGTGGGCGTGATGTTGGTGATGACATCGCTACCCGATCCGGGCCGGGTACTGGGGCCGGGGCTCCAGGTGGGCGATCCGAACGCCCACGCGATTGGGTTCTTTGTCCTGGCCATCTTGTGGGCTCGTCTGGCGATCTTCCGGGCAGGGCGATTCTCGCTGCGCCCGGTGGCATGGGCCGCAGTTGGGTGTATGACCTATGCGGTCATCGACGAGCTGCACCAGCTTCCCTTACCGGAAAGGTCGTTTGAATGGGCCGATCTGCTGTCCGATGGCCTTGGTGTGCTGGCCGGAGGGGCAGTGGTAACGGTCGTGGGCAAGCTCAGAGCCACCCGACGCGCCCTGTGACGCAACGGGACCCGGGGAACGACTCGCGGCTTCCCGGGTGGTGCCCGCACCGGCGTCGAGGTGGTCTCACGGTCTCGTATCCGGCATCTTCTCCAGGTGAGGCACCCGCGCTGTCTCCGGCTGCGGTCGCTCTTCCGAGGTTGCCTGGCCGGCCGCGACGGATGGGGCGTGGGTTACGCGTTCTTTGGGCCCGTGCGCCTCGGCAAGCAAGACGTGGTTCTCGGCGTTCTCCTCCCTGAGTTCCTCAACAACAAGCGGGTTGGCTTGCTCCAGTTTGGCCAGCAGGTCGTCGAGGGCGGCACTAACGTCGGGGTCGTTGGCAGTGCGGACACGCTCGATGAGATCGTGGGGGCTGGTGCCGCGGTCCACGGCCACGTGCGCCAGGGTGCGGCGCGCGCGGAAGCTCAGAGAGAGGTAGTACTTGAGGACAGGCACGATGATGGGCTGGATGCGCGTCCGGAGCACCTCATCGCCGTGAAGCAGGCTGAAGAAGATCAGGTAGCACCGCTCTGCTTCTTCCCACCGACCGCGCCGGAAGTTCAGGCGGGCGGAGCTGGCGTAGAAGCTCGCCACGTAGTGCTTGAAGTCCTCGAGGCCCGCTCCGGGAGCGGCGGCCGCGATGGCGGCGGCGAGACGGAAGCACTGCGCCGCTTCCTCGTTGTTGGGCCCGAAGGCGACCCCGCGAGCGTGCTGCGTGCTCGCCTCCTCGGGGGTGACCGAGCACTCAGGAGAGATGGAGTCGAGCTTGAGATCGTCGTGCATCTCGGCGTGATCGCCCAGGAACTGGCCGATCGCCCCCTCGGCTCCGCCGCCGCTCCGCTTCACCTCTTCGTGGAAGCGTTGTATGAGCGATGCCTCGGCCACCATCTCCTCACCCGGTCGTCTTCTCTCGGCAGCCAGGTAGACCTGGACGAGAGCTCGTCCGGCCAGCCCAATATCACCGACTCGCGATGCTCCGCGAGTGAGCTCCCGAAGCAGGGATTCGGCTTCGGGCGTGTCCTGGTCGTCCAGTAAGCCGCAAGCGCGCTTCACCAGGCCAATCGCCTGGACCGGACTGGTTCGGGCAATCCGGCTGGCTTCATCCAGGAGACACCGTATCTCCAATAGCCGGTCGCCGTGGGGCTCCAGGACGTTCATGATGGCGTTGCGTTGTGCCGGCGTATAGTCGCTTCGACTCAGGGCCGCGGTCTTGAGGTCCTCAATGGCCGTCCGCGACACCTCGCCGAGAGCACTCAGCATGCGGCACAACTCGCGGCACACCTCGGGCTGAGAGTGGAGCGCCAGCCGGCGCAGCACGTCTACCGGAGCATCGGTGCGGAGGGGGGCCAGGTACGGCGCGCCCGGGCCGACCGTGGCCAGGCAGAAGTAGTACTTCAGTCCGTGTGGGTAGGTGGGGGCCGTTCGGGTGGCCACCTCGCGGTCCTGCTCGGTCAGCCAGAAGTATGCCAGATAGTGGAGTTCAGCCTCTTCCGGTGCAGGCCGCGAGAGGGCGGCGGACTTGTTGAACGCCCAGAGGGCCAGGGGGTAGCGGGCTGCAGGCGGGATCTGGTCGCAGGTTCGGCAGGCGGCGTAACCCGCAGCCCTCTGGAAGGCAGCCGCCTTCTCGTTCCAGTTGTGCAGTCTTATCCCACGCTCGATCTCGCCTCTGGCCGCTTCGTCCCAGTCTTCCGGCTCCGGGACCTCAGCCTCTTGCAGTGCTCCCAGCAGCAACTCGTGGACGTGCTCAACCAGGCTACAGGCCAATGCAGACCGCCCCCGCTTCGCGGACTAGGTCCGCCGCCCCAGACGAGACGGAACTGCCTTGAGCGGCTCTACGCGCCAAACCATCCGATGGCCAAGGCTCTGATACAACTCGCCATCGACGCCTGAGCGCCGTGTCTGTGCCTGTGTCGGGGGTATCGGCGTGCCAAGATCAACTTCGGCATTTCGTGCGTGTTTTCGCGCGTATCAGTCAGCTACTGGGCCCGGCAGTGTGGCTGAACTCTCTGTGCTCGGAGCGCCAGTTCGGCTCAATGCTTCGTAAGGCGATCAGACCGACACCTCTCGTTCGATGACCAATCTGTGCGGCTGGTGATTGCCCCTTGGTTGATGCCACGCCGACGTTCGCCAACAGCCCCGGACACCCCTCCCGCGCCGCTAAGGAAGTTTTTCGCCGCGAAGTGCAGCAGCTCTCCCCCGCCTGGCCGATCATCAATTGGCTCGCAGTCACAGCCAGGCCTGGCCGGTAGCGGCCCAGCCCGCCTCATTCTTCTGCTTGCGTCTCACCCTCGAGAGACTCGGCTCCGGCCTCCCGCGGCTGGTCGGTCTGCCGCGTTTCCTCCAGCGGGAACACCTCTTCAGGGCACATGCGGTACATCGCCTTCAGCCATAGCCCCACGGCATTCCACAGGATCGCGACGACGAAGCCGAGGACGTTCCCGATGACGGGATAGAGCAGGAAGTGTACGTCTGTCGCGAAGCTCATCACAGCAACCGATGCTGCCGCCGTGGCCCACCCGGCGATCGCCGCTGCCGGGCGGATCCGCACGGGGAAGAAGGCCAAGATCATGAGGGCGAGGACGCCCGTGGTCGAGAAGCTCATGACCTTGCTCCAGGTGTCCTGGGCGTACTGCACGTGGCGGAAGGCGAACGCCATCAAGATGGCCAGGATGCCCCATATCAGCGTCAGGACCCGTGCGACCTTGAGGTAGTGCTGGTCGGACTCGTCGCGGCGCCACAGACGGCGGTAGAAGTCCTCCACGCAGACGGTGGAGCTTGAGTTCATGCTCGAATCAATGCTTGACATGGCG
>CBFDAZ010000329.1:0-6235 GCA_965602825.1 uncultured bacterium | reverse complement strand
GGCGCTGAGTGTCGCCGAATTCCGGCGCGCTTCGGGGATGGTGCACCCGTTGTGGCGCGAGCGAGCGATGTCGCAGCCACTCTCGGCCGTGAACCTGATCGGGCTTCTTGAGGAGTGAGCCGGGGCCTGCCCGTTCAGTCATTCGACTCGCCGATGAACTTGTACCCTACTCCCGGAACCGTGATGATGAGCTTCGGTTGACGCGGATCCTCCTCGATCTTGGACCGAACCCGGCCGACGTGGACGTCCAGAGTCCGGCTATCGATCGAGTTGTCGTAGCCCCAGATCGTCTCCAGGAGCTCCTCGCGGTGCATCATCTTGCCGGCGTTCCGCGCGAGCAGGTGCAGCAAGTCGAACTCCTTGGGGGTGAAGCGAAGCGCCTCTCCGCGGACCCTGACCTCGTGCTTGATGGCATCGATCTGCACATCGCGGAAGTCCATGTTCTCCTCGGCCAGCGCCGCGCGCGAGTACTCGCCCGCGCGCCGTACCAGCGCCCGGACCCGGGCGACCACCTCACGAATCTCGAAGGGCTTCCTCACGTAGTCGTCGGCCCCGGCACCCAGGGCCTCTACCGCGTCGCTCTCATCGGTCTTGGCGGTTACCACGAGGACAGGGATGTGCGTCCGCGTGCGCAGCCGCCGGCATACCTCGGTGCCGTCAAGGTCCGGTAGCATCAGGTCCAGCAGGATCAGTTGGGGATCGGCCTCGGCCTCTCGCACCAGACCCTCGACCCCATTCTCCGCCTGGACCACATCGAAACCCGCATCGGCGAGACCTGAGGCCAGCACCTCTCGGGTAGACTCGTCGTCCTCAATCACAAGAACCGTCTCGGCCATCCGTGGCTACCCCCTTTTGCCGGCCGGCAGGTCAGGACGCGTTCTCCTCAGGTTCCTGCGCTTCCTCGATAAGGGTCGAGCGCTTCCGCTCCAGACCGTGTGCCGGTATACCTTGTCTTTCCATGAAAGCGAGAACATCTGATAGACGAAATCTTCGCTGGTTCCCAGGCGTACGGTAATGGGCGAGCAAACCTCGGTTGGTGTATCGTCGGACGGTGGTCGGGCAGACATTGAGGAGCTTCGCCGTCTCCTGTAGTGTCAGGTGGGGGTCAAGCAGGCGCTGGATCAGATCCTCGCGTGTCTCGGTGGCTGAGCGACGCGCCGGCTTCTCGACGACGGGCTCCAGCCCGAGCGGCAACTGCGCTTGCTCGGCGCCGGTGCTCGGCCGCCGACGGGCGCGGGGCGCCCTCGCCGGCGTCGGGACCGGCTCGCGAGCTGGTTCCGGCGGCACCCCATCGTCCGGCGTCGCTTGCCGCTCCTCTTCTTCGGGCTCTGTCTCGACTCTGTCCGCTACCTGGTCAGCCACTTCGTCGAGTGGTTGGTCGGGCGGCTCGTCCGGTTCCCACGGCTCAGCCAAGTCTTCCGCGGGCGGCCCCTCCACCAGCACCTCCGGCGGCTCCTCGCCGGGCACCGGCTCGACATCGGCCTCCGGTTCGTCGGTCAAGAGACTCGGCTCCGGTGCCGCAGCCTCTGCCGCCTCTTCTTCGGCCGAATCGCCGAGAGGGCCGCTGATCTGTCGCACCGATCGCTGTCTGGCTCTGGTCCATTCGTGAGCCCGCATTGGGTTTACCTCACTGGACGCGCGGTGTTCAGTGCGGGAGGACAGACGCTACTAACGACCTGCAGAGTGCGGCCCGCCAAGCTGTGCCATCTCCGCCTGGGCCGTCCTCCACCTGGCGGCGAACGCGTCACGCTTGCCGGGGAGGCCCAGGTCTATGTAGGCGAGGGCGTTGAACGCAGCCTCGTTCACCAGGCTGTAGGCATACATACGGGTCGCATGCCGCTGCTTGCGGGAATCGGGCACGGCAATCTGCTCCACCAGCCGGTCAATCTCGGTGAGCTGCATCCTCGTCCGCTCGGCCCGTGCCAGGGCCTCTTCCCGGCTGAGCGAAGATGCATCGAGCTGTTGGAGCGTCTCTTCCAGCGCCGAGACCCGGCGTCTCACCAGGTTGTCAGTGGCTTCCACCAGCAGATCGTAGGTCTCCGTCGTGGCGGCTTGGGGCGCGCCGCCGATGGCCTGCGCTTGCTGCAGCACCGCGACGGCCTCGTCGTACCGGCCCTCGGCGACGTACAGCTCCGCGAGGCGCACCATGACGTCCCGTTTCGCCGATCCGTCCAGTCTGTCCGCAATCCGCTTCAGTGCGCTCTCTGCTTCGTCCGGCTGTCCGGACTCCAGCGCGACCTGCGCCCAACGCTGCTGGATCCGCGGATCGTCGATGGCCTGCCCCGCCGCCTCGATCAGTCTCCTCGATCCCACGGTACGGCCCATGCGCCCCAAGGCATCGCTTAAGCCCAGCAGGGCGTCCACGTTCCGCGAGTTGCGGAGCAGGACTTCCCGGTAGATCCGGATGGCGTCGCCCCACAACCCTCTCTGAAGGTACAGACGCCCGAGGGCGGTCCGCGCCCCGGCGTTGGCCGGATCCAGTTCCGCGGCCCGCCGCCAGTCGCGTTCGGCGGCCGGGGTATCGCCCAGGGCCAGGTGGAACTGCCCCCGCAGGTCATACAGCTCGGCAGAGCGCCGCCCAGCCGACAAGGCTCGGTCGAGGATTTCCAGGGCCTCTCGCGCTCGGCCCTCTGTCGCCGCCCGACGAGCAAGGTCCAGCAGCGAACTCTCGCGATCAGCCGTCGCCTGGGCTGAGCTTGCTGTGGGCGGGGCGGCAAGCGGCGCGAGGGTGAAGAGCCCCAGGACCGCGATGCCGCTGGTCACTGGAGCTGACTTTCGCATGCCTCGCGAGCCCGTTCGCAGGTAGTGGCCGCGGCTTTCTTCGTTGCCGCATCCGGCCCCGACTGGTCCGCCTCCAGTCGCAACTGAGTCGCCGCCTCACCGTATTTGCGCGCAGCGTCCTTAAGCCGCCCGCTGCGTCGGAGCCGGTCGGCCTCCGACCGCAGAGCCTCCCCGGTGGTCGGTGTCGCCTGGGTCGCTGCAGTCGTCTCTGGCGATGTGGTCGGCGTGCGACGCACAACTCTCTCGATCACGATCTCCCCCCGCGGCTGCTGTGGCTGCGTCGGCTGGAGAGCGTGTTCGCGTGCCGTGGCCTCAGTGCCGGGCTCCTCCGTCGGGAATTCCCTCCCGATGCCAATGTCAGCCACCCGCGTGCCGGTCTGGTCCGGGTCGCCGATGCCCTCCGTACCGCTCGGCGGGATCGGCGGCGGCAGCACGGGGTCGATGCCACTCACGCCGGTGGGGTCCGGCACCGGTATGGGTGGAGGAGGCGTCGATCGACGGGCTGTCGATGGGCCGGTGGGCGGATTGGGCGGCGTCGCTGAGCCCGGAGAGGGCCCCACCCAACGTGGCGCGAACGCGCCCTGCCCGGGTGTTGTCGTTGGTCCGAGCACTGGCTGCTGGGCCCGGACGACACCCTCAGACGCCGGTGGCCTGAGGCCCGCCATCGCCTGGGCGTCCCGCAGCCTCCGCCTCGCCTGCTCGCTGGACGGATCAAGCCTTACCGCCTGGGTGTACGCCGCCGCTGCCTCGCGATACCGGCCGGCTCGGTAGTGCTCGCTCCCAGCCGCCATCTGCTGCTCGAACGAGCGGGTGCGCTGAACCGTCGGAGACGTCCGGCTGACGATCGTGGCGGCACCGACGGAGAAGACCAGCAACGCAGCCGCCGCCCCAACCGCGTACGGGATCAGCTTGCGGTGGATCCGGAGGGGACCGATACTCAACAGATCGGGTGTCGTCGGCTCACCGATCTCCGACTGCACGATGCGCTTGCGGGCCTCTTCCGCCTTCTCACGAGCCTCCACATTGTCACTGTCAAGCTCCGCCGCATCGCGGAACGCCCGCAGGGCGTCGTCATTGGCCTCAATCCTGAGGTAGACATCGCCCAGCAGGATGTACGAGAGGGCGGCCTCCGGCTCGTTGACGACAGCTTCCCTGGCCAGGTCCATGGCCCGCTTGAGGTCGCCCTTCTCCAGACAGGCGCGGACCTCCGCCACCCGCTCCTCCGATTCGGGAGCGGGCGCCGTCTCGGAGGGTCCCGGCGCGGCCTTGACGACCTTGAGATCGGCCCCACAGCGGCGGCAGAAGTCTTCATCGGGCAGGTTGCGTGTCCCGCACTCGCGACAGACCATGACTCTCCCTCTCCCGGGCCCCGAAGGTCACAGACTTCCAGCAGTGCCGGTGCCTCAGCGGGCACCGAACAATGCCTCCCGGTGTAGTCCGGTCGCCCCTCGGACGGGCACGCGCAACCGCGCCCCCACGACGGGACGATGGCCGGGGATCACAGACTCTCAGATAGCATTCTATATCAGGCAAGGTGCAGTGTCAACGCACAGCGAGGAGGCGCCTTCCCTGCGGCGACGGTCGAGTTGCTGCGCCCCCGGCGCTGGGGACAGAGCCGGGTCTTCATCCGGCTGCAGAGGCTCTGCCGTGGCCTCAAAGTGCGACCGGCTTCCCCGACCGAGCGGACTCGAACACCGCGTCGGTGATCTGCAGCACGCGCACGCCATCCTCGCCGGTGACAGCAGGCGGGCGATCTTCGTTGATGGCCGCGATGAACTCACTCAACTCCGCCGCCCAGGAGCGGACGTAGCGGAAGCCACTCACCCGTGCCTGCGCGTCCGCAGACGGCGCGGGTTGGTGAGCGCCCTCCGGGACGCGGATCACGGCAGGGCTGCGATAGGCGTCGATGGTCTGGCTCTCGACGTAGACCTCGGGCCGTTCCCACTCCGCCCGGAGGCGGCCGGCCGATCCGATGACATCGAGCCACCCGTACCGGCCGCCCATGCGCTGAGACGTGCAGACCTGGGCGACGACGCCGTCGGCGAATCGGACTGTGATCTGCGCACTGGCGTCAACGCCGGTCTCGGTGAAGTCGACTTCGGCGTATACCCGTTCAGCGGGCCGATCGACGACCCACAGGACCTGGTCGATCACGTGGGTGCCGATGTAGAGCAGCGCGCCGCCACCGGTCGCCGGGTCCCCCAGCCATCCGCCAATCGCACCGATCATCTGGCCTGCGAGCACATGGACCGTATCGCCGATCGCGCCGTCGTCGAGTAGCTTCTTCAGATGCAGGCGCTCCGGCAGGAAGCGGAGCGTGTAGCCGACCATAAGCTTGCGGTTCGCCTTCTCCGCGGCTTTGACAAGCGCACGACCGGCGGCGGCGTTCAGGGCCATCGGCTTCTCGACCAGTACATGCTTGCCGGCTTCGACAGCCGCCATGGCGCAGGGCTGCAGTTGGTCGTGGGTTGTCGCAACGATCACGGCCTCCACGGGCGCCTCGGCCAGCATCTCGCCCATGTCGCCGTAGGCAGCTTGATAGCCACAGAGCGCGACGGTCTTCTCTCTCGCTTCAGCGCTGGGATCGGCGCAGGCAGTCAGCTCGGCCTGCCCTGTCATCGCCAGGGCTTCGGACAGGTACCTTCCCTGCCCGCCGCAACCGATCAAGCCAAACCGCAGTTTGTCTGCCATGGGGACACCTCCGGGAGGCGCTGTCACTCCATGCTGTGGAGTAGGGCGACGACTTCCTGCAGCCAGACGTTGTACTCGGCCGCATGGTCGATGTAGATCAGGAGCGTGTCGGGCTCCGTCTCGCCGCGCCAGCCGCCCTCGGGGTACTGGGTCTCCAGCAGGAAGTCCCCGAAGGTGTAGGCGGCGTCGCGAGCCCGTTCGTCGCCGGTGTTCAGGTAGTGGATGGCGGCGGCCAGGCTGCTCTTCCCGCTGCCGACGTTAGCGAACGCATCCTCCGCGCAGCTCAGCTTGATCTCGAAGAACCGCTCCGCCAGCGCGAGGTACTTCTCTTCGCCGGTGGCCTGATACAGGCGCCCCATCAGCATCCACGGCAGGCCGACCTCCCAGTAGGGCTGGTTGAGCGCCTCCGTGTCGATGAACAGGGCTTCCGGGTCAACGTCGGGGGTGGCGAGCTTGCCGTCGAGGGTCATGCGGTAGTAGAAGCGCTTGGGATCGGGCTGCTGCTCCAGCATGCTGATGCAGCACTCGGCGACGCGTTCGGCTACGTCCAGGCGCCCGAGGTAGATGGCCCCCACGCCGACCCAGGCGGTCGCCAGCGACCGGATCCACTCCTCCCCCGCGAAGTGCGGGTAGCCGCCGCACGACGCCTCACAGGAGAGCAGGAACGACATGACCGGGTACGAGATATCGAACCGCCCCAACCGATGCACTCCCTGGAAGAACCAGGCCTGCTTGTATACGTCGCCGCTGTAGTCCTGCAACT
>CBFDAZ010000328.1:0-6271 GCA_965602825.1 uncultured bacterium | reverse complement strand
GATCGCGGCAATCGGTGTGAACCGGGCGAGCGACGCCAGGACGGGCATCGCGGCTGTGCCATGCATACCGAGAGCCCACGGCTGGTTCCAGATCCCGATCAGCCCGATGCCGACGAGCGACGCGGGGATCGCCGTGGGGGCCACCACCGCAATCCACCACCAGTTCGCAGTGGGTGCCCGCTGCGCCAGTCGGTCCGCAACAGCCCACGCAATGGGCACGGAGCAGAGGCTGACCAGCACGGCCAGCTCGCCGGTGAACGCGATTTCGGCGCGAGCCGCCGCGACGCTCGCCCGGAAAGCCGGCCAGGACCCGACCAGGTGCGCCAGGGAGGCGAGAGGGACGATGATCTGGCCGACCAATACCGCGACAGCTCCGTACTGCATCCATTTCACCAGCGACGGCCACTGCGGCGGGGTCGCCCAGGCCCGAGCCGCCGACGGTGGCCTGGCCACTGCCTTCCTCAGGACCGACTGAGCCGCCATTACCACGAGACCCGCAACCACGATCAGCGGCACCGATAGCAGCAAGGCCTGGGCCGGCTGATTCTCGGCACTGTACTGCGCGAAGATCTCCATCGCGTACACGTTGAGCTGGAAGGCAGACGGCACACTGTAATCGGTTATGGAGAGCACAAAGAGCAGCCCGCCGCCTGCCAGGACATAGGGCGCCGCCAGGGGCAGAACCACCCGGCCCAGCGCGGCGCCGTCGGAGCGCGAGATTCGGGCAGCGTCCGTGAGGGCGGGATCGACCGCTGTGAGGCCGACCAGGGCGAGCCCGACAGCCACCGGCAGCAAGGCCATCACTTGCGCCCAGAAGCTGCCGAACCAGCCCCCCAGCGCGACGTCGGCAAAGCCGAGGGGTACCAGCAGACCGCTCAGCTCTTGCGCCGCAGACGTCCAGGCCAGCGCATGCACATAGGGTGGCACGGCGATGAAGACGAGCAGCAGCCAGCGAGCGTGTGCACCAATCCCCTTGTGCCAGCGCCACAGAACAGTGGCAGCCAGCGTCCCGATCACCATCCCCGCAACGGCAACGCCCGCGGCGAGGCCGATGCTGCGAAGAAAGAGCATCCCTCTTCTGCCCAGCGGCACAGCTAACCAGAGCCAGTCAGCATGCCCGGAGGCCAGGCTGCCAACCAGGTCGGGCAGCAACGCCAGAACCGGCCCGAAGACCAGTACCAGAAACGCCAGGAGACCAAGACGGCGCATTCCCTTGAGTGCCTTGCCCCGCGGGTTACCTGATGAACAGCTCCCTCAGATCGGCCTTTGAGATGGGCATCTGCGCGTGGATCTCCGAGAGTGGCACACCCATGCCCTTGACCTCGGTTCCGAGCGGGTCGCTGGCTCCGGCATCGAGTCGCCGCAGCGCGAAGTGAGCCCACCCCGACTCGACAAGGCGCGCCTCGGTGGACGCGCGCAGCAGGAAATCGATGAAGGCCCGGCCGTGCTCCGGATGGGGGCCTCCGGCCACCAGGGCGACCGTATTGGGGATGACGAGCGTCCCGAGCTCATCCGCGCCCTGGTCGGGCAGAATGGCCGCGACCTCCGCGCCCCGATTCGCCAGGGCGAGCGCGTCGTCGGTGTCGGTAAGCCCCATCATCAGGTCGCCGTCCGCAACCAGCTGCGCCACCACCGAGTTGCCGTCCACCACTTGCACACCGCGTTCGCGCAGCCGCTCGAAGTACTGAAGCGCCTCCTGCCGCCCAAGAGTCGCGTACAGCGCGGCGGCTTGTGTGGCTGTCGTACCGAAGAGAGGGTAGGCGATGCCGATCTTGTCGCCCGGCCAGCGCTCGTCCAGGAGGTCGAAGATCGAGTCGGGGCGCTCCTCGGACGGCACGAGCCCCGTGTTCACGATGATCACGCGCGCCCGGGTGCCGATACCCGTCCAGTAGCCGTCTGGATCAACGTATTCCTCGGGGATGCCCGCGCGCTCGGGTGAGATGTATGGCGCGAGTACCCCCTCGTGCTGAAGCAGGATCGTCTGCGCGAACTCGCTGTTCCAGAAGACGTCCGCCTTGGGAGCCTTCCGCTCAGCGATGAGCCGGTTCACCAGCCCCGTTGTCTTGGCGGCCTCGACGTCATAGATCGGCGCGACCTCGGTACCGGTCTCGCTCTCGAACTGGTCGAGGATGGGCTCGGAGTGGGGCTGGTCCACCGAGGTATAGACGACGACACGAGGCTGCGACGCCCGGCGTCCGCAGCCCTGGACCAGCAGCAAGAGAGCCGCGAGGGAGACGACGCGGAGAGCTGTCCGGCTGGCCTGGCGCCCCCCGCCTTCGCGGGGCATGCCAGCGGGTTGTGGGAACGGCCTGGTGCTCCCGGGCATGAGACTCAGCCCAGGTTCTCGCGCGGCGAGCCCCTGTCCTTCCACCCTATGCATTACCCACAAGTCCGAGGTCGGCCGGGAGAGGGCGAACTGGGTCGTTTGCCGTCGCCCGGCTGGCTCCGGATGAGGGCTGTCGGGAGTCGAGGAAGCGTTGGCCTCCCTCGTAGCGCCCGCGTCGTGCTCTGTCGGGAATTGAGGAAGCCCCCAAACGAGCGCGACAGACAGCCATTTCGCCCAGGCCGCGGTCGAAATGGTGTCAGTCCCCAACGACCGGGCTTCCTCAACATCCCAGAGGCACACCGCAAGATGTGGGTAATGCAAAGCCTTCCCCCAGAGATGCTCCGCGCTCGTGCAGCGAGGTCTGACCGTCGGGTGCGTGGAAGGCACGATTGGCGTGGCGTGCGCGTAGTAGGCGGAAGGTCTCGTATCGCCAGCCCCGATTCAGGAGCACCGCCGGAGGGAAGCGACCATGCCAACCCGCCGTGACTTCCTGAAAGCCGTTCCGATGCTCGCCGCCGCACCGTTGGCCGCACGCGCCGCCGAGGGCCAACGCCCCGATGTGCTGTTCATTGCCATCGAGGACGCTAGCCCCCACCGCTTCGGTTGCTACGGCAACACGGTCTGCAAGACCCCGCACCTCGACCGTTTCGCCGAGACGGCCGTCCGCTTTGGCGACTGCCACACCAATCCCCCCTGTTGCCCCTCGCGGACGGCGCTGCTGCTGGGCCTTCGGCCAGGGACGACGGGCGTCCACGGCAACCGGGACGACTGGCGCGAGCTCGTGCCCAACGCGCTGACGATGCCGGCACATTTCCGGCGGAACGGCTACGAGACGATCCGCTGCGGGAAGATGTTCCACGGTGGAGCGGGGAAGGGGGCCTTCGAGGATGATCGGACCTGGGACCGGGTCATCAGCCCCAACGATGGCTTTCCGGCGCCGGCGAAGCGCAAGCCGGCGGAGGGGCCGGGCACCGATCCCGAGTTCGCGAGAGCGGGCGGGAGCCCGTTCGTCTACGGACCCACCGGACGCAACGATCTCGACGAAGTGGACGGCCGCGTGGCCGAGCAGGGGATACGGATCATGGGCGACCGCAAGGACACCGACAAGCCCATGCTGCTCGCGCTCGGGCTCCACGCGCCGCATCTGCCGTTCTGCGCGCCGGACAAGTACCACGCAATGTATCCACCGGAGGAGATCGAGATCCCGAGGAACCCGGATGCCGGCCCCGATGGAATGCCGATCGACCGCGAGCTGCGCAAGGCCAACCCGCACACCCTCGACCAGTGGCGCAAAGCGATCTCGGGCCACTACGCGACCATCTCGTTCATCGACGCCCAGATCGGCCGCCTCCTGCAGGCGCTGGACGATAGCGGCCGAGCTGACAGCACCATCGTGGTCATCTGGACCGATCACGGGTTCATGTTGGGCGAGCAGTGGAAGTGGCGGAAGGGCCCGCTGCGCGACCTCAGCACCGGGTGCCTCCTGCTCTGGCGCGCGCCGGGGGTGAGTCAGGCGGGCGGCGTCTCCGAGCGGCCGGTGGAGACCATCGACCTCTTCCCCACCATGTTCGACCTCTGCGGCGTGCCCCAGCCGGAAGGCATCGAGGCGGTCAGCATGCGGCGGCTACTTGAGGATCCGGGGGCCACCTGGAAGAAGGGTGTTCTGATGTGGGCCGGCCGCAGCCGGAGCATCGTGACCGACAAGTGGCGTTACTGTGAGTACAGGAACGACCGGCGGGAGCTGTTCGACCGCGACAACGACCCCGGGGAGTTCAGCGACCTGTCGGAGGACGCGCAGCATGCCGAGGTCGTCGCCGAGCTGAGCGGCCTCATCAAGGGCGGCTGGCGGGCCTGCCTGCCGGAGGAGTGATCGGGCCTCCGGTCGCGCGATCGCGTTCGCCGTTCACCGGACGATCGTAAGAGGAGCCGTCAAGGGGAGAATGGTAATGAACCGCATGGTGTTCTGCGCCGCTTCGGCGCTGTTGGTTGCCGCAGTAGTGTTAGCGGGCGCGGGCTGCCCAAAGCAAGCCGCAGCGCCCACCGATTTGGGGGAGGCCCCGGTACCGAGTGGCCCGCCCATCGACGCACCCACGGACGAGCCACCCGACGAAGTGAGCGAGACACCCGAGGAGAGTGCGACTCCGGAGGCAGAGGAGTCCGAGCCCTCGGAGGCACCGGCCGTGCAGACCATCAGTCATGGCGAAGAGGTCGAGATAGCGGACTACGCACTCAAGGGCCAGACGACGATCTTCGACTTCTACAGCGAGTACTGCCCTCCATGCACAGCCTTCGCCCCCGTGCTGGAGGAGCTTGCCGAAAGCCGCGAAGACATTGCCCTGGTCGTGGTGGACATCAACCGCCCCGGGCGTTACGGCATCGATTGGGGGTCGCCGGTGGCGCGTCAGTACAACCTGCAGAGCATCCCCCATCTGAGAGTGCTCGATGCCAACGGGAAGGAGCTAGCCCGGGGCGAGGAAGCCCGCGCCATGGTTCTGGAGTGGGTGGAGTAACGGGCGGCTGTTCGAGCCAGCCCGGATGGTCCCATCGCGCGTCGGTGGGCGGCGCGGGCAGGTGGTTATCCGCTCAGGGCAACAGCCACTCGACCTGTTCATCCGATCCTCGCTGGAGGCGGCGTTGGGGAAGCTGGGAGCGGGCAGAGGGTGGGGACAACTGGTTAGGGACGGCAGTGCCGGCGCGGACGCCGCCGGTCCCGGGTAAGCTCAACACCGACGACCACATCGCCCCGAGTTCTGCTGCCGTTGACGCATCCTGGGACCGCCGCCGCCCCGGCGGCTGCTGTGGTAGCGGGTCGCGGGCCGTGGACATTGCCGTCGTCGCACTCGTCCCGGGTGCACGTCAACGACATTACCACCCGCCACCACACGGACGAGGACGTCCGCGCTCCGAACGGCAAGTCTTCGCGGCAGCCACGCAGTCACGGTTGGCTTGCAGAGCAGGAACCGGGCACCACGACCACGGACCAAACCCCGGGCCGAAGGCGCTCCACTACCCCAGCCGGCAATCCCAACCGTACGACACCGTACTGCGAGTCAAATGCTGAATGCGAGCCGGCGCGAGGAGCCATAGGTATAATGTCCGCGGATTCCCGGGTTTGACCGCGGCAGGGGGAACCCGTTTGGTGGCCGCCCGTCTAAGCTAGTAGCTATGATCCTGGGATAGCACCCACATGTGGATGCTGTGGAACGCGAGACTACGGTGGTTAGGCTGCGGGCTCATGGTCGCAGTCCTGCTCTTGGTGGGTGCGTTGGTCCTGGCGGTCCCATCACGGTGGGTCCGCGTGTTCTGGGTCCTTCTTCCCGACGGTGACGCCGTGGAGTGCGGGCGGCTCTATCCGGGCGCGCTCCGTCCCCTTGGCCCGCCCGAGTCATGCCTGGTCTGGCACCACGGTGGAGAGCGCAAACGATGCGGAGCACCGGCCGCGTTCAGGGGATCCCTCGCGCTGTGGGCCACCCCTGACCTTCGAGGGATCTCGTGCAGCGGGAACGGGCTCATATGGCTCGACCGCAGCACGGGGGAGATGGGAGTCCACGGCCAGACGTTGCAGCCGACGCCCCGATGGGCCTTGGGTGGTGGCGGCATCCTCCTTGCTACCGAGGAGGTCGATCCGCCATAGGGATGGCGGGGGTCAAGCAAACTTGGGCTTCCCGTTCGCCTCGCGTCTGCGGGCGACCGGGCTGTGTGTGCGGTCGTTGCGGGTGAGTGAGGGCATAGATGAGAGGCAGGGGCTTGGCGTTTGTGCTGACCTTCCTCGTGGGAGCCGGAGCGGGGGCCTTGCTTCTATGCGTGGTGTCCCGACTCACCGGCAAGGAAGCGCGTCCGCCGAGCCGCTGGGTGAGAGCTCTGTGTGCGCCCTGCCCTGGCGGGTTCTTTGACCCGCTGGAGTATGGGTGGTTCGTGCCGTGGTCTGATCCCACTCTCCCCTGC
>CBFDAZ010000327.1:0-6283 GCA_965602825.1 uncultured bacterium | reverse complement strand
CGATCCGGCATGGTAGTCCTCCCTGTCGATCCGACAGGCCGGCAGGTACCGAAGGGCGGGGCAACTCGCCCGAGCGAAGTCGTTCAGGCAGATGCCAGACTCCGCAGAGGGGACCATGAGCCGGGAATGCCATCCACAGCTCCATGGACCATGGCGATCGCCCTGATCTGCGTAGGGAGGCTGGGCGTCCAGCGAGCACTCTTCCCCACCCGCGATTCGGCGCGCGCCGCCGGCGTCAGAGGGCCTCGATGCCGGCAAGCTCCGGGCCGCCTGCCGGACCGCCGAAGACCTGGCCGTGTGCCGGAAGAGAGGCTATGGGTTCTGTCCTTGACGCCTCCCCTCAGAAACCGTAAAATACGTAATATACGAGGAGGCGAGGGCTATGGACCAAGTGAGCACGACGCAGCTTCGCTGCGCGATCGGGCAGACGGTGAGCCGGGCGGAGTTCGGCAAACAGCGGACCATCATCCAGCGGCGCGGCAAGCCGGTGGCGGCCATTGTCCCCATCGAGGACGTGGAGATGCTGGAGGCGCTCGAAGAGCGGCTGATCGACGAGGGGCTGGTTGACGAGGCCAAGGAGCGGCGAGCGGCCAGGCGACCCGGCATTCCGCTCGAGGAAGTGAAGGCAAGATTGGGCCTGTGAGCTACCAGGTCATCCTCGACGACCTGGTGTTGGAGGACCTGGCCGACCTCCACCCGGCGGTTCGCCGGCGGCTCCTGAAGAGGCTCGAAGCCCTCGCGGAAGACCCGCGACCCGCAACGGCCCAGGCACTCACCGGAGAGCTGCGGGGCTATTGGCGGCTTCGCGTCGGCGACTACCGGGCCTCCTACACCATCGACGAGAAGCGCCGGGTGGTCCACGTCTGGAGTGCCGGACACCGGAGCCGGTTCTATGACCGGGCCAGGCGGCGACGACGCTGAGTGAGGAACCTGCGAAGCCGTGGTGGCCCAACAGGGAGACATCGTCCGTCCCGCGCCAGACTCCGCGGCAGGCCAATCGGCCCAAGGTAGCGAACGGGTCGCCCTGCCGGCCGTCCGCCAGTACGTGCCGGAGGCGACTTCCGCCGGACATTTCCGCTCTGCTCCCACAGGCGCACGCCATAGGCCGGCTGTTGGCAGCCGTCGTCCACGACGGGCGTCCGAGCGTGTCGCGGTCGCTCCGAGACAGACTCCTGGGAGAAGGTCCAGCATGGTGCGCGTGCGAAGAGAATGCCGGCTCGACCGGCGCCGCATCTCGCCCGGCTTCCACCGCCAATGGATATCCACGCGCGGATCGTAGATCTCATTGACTCGGGCCGGCGCTTCTGTGTGGCCGTGGTTCTCTCTGCTCAAGGATCGACGCCACGCGAAGCCGGGGTGAAGGCCATTGTCGATGAGGACGGACGGATCACCGGCACCGTGGGCGGAGGCATCGTCGAGGCCGAGACCCGGCGTGCGGGCACCGAGGTGTGCCGATCCGGGCAGCCGGCCATTCTCGAAGTCGAGCTCGAGGGCGCCTCAGCCGGCGATCGCGAGCCGATCTGCGGGGGCAACATGCGCGTGCTGGTCGATCCGACCGGCGCAAAGGACCGAGCAGCCTACGCCTCGGCGGCCGAGGCGCTCGGCGAACGGCGGCGGGGCATCCTCCTGACAGCCGTGCGTACGGGCCCAACCGTGGAGACGCAGGTTAGCTGGCACCCCGAGGGGGAAGTCGCTGCCGCCGAGAAACTCGGCGCTCTGGTAGACCGGGAGACGGCGCAGGAGTGCCTGGCAGATGGGGACGCTCGACTGGTGACCGTTGGCGACGTCGCGCAGGGGAACGCGATGCAGGTGCTCGTCGAGCCCGTCATCCCCAACCCGCTCCTGCTTATCGCCGGAGGGGGACACGTAGGCCAGGCGCTGGCGGCCCAGGCGGCGCTTATCGGCTTTGACATTGCTGTCATCGACGACCGTCCCGAGTTCACGGACCGCGCTCTGTTCCCCAATGGCGCCAAAACCCTATGCGGGGACATCGCGGCCGGGCTGGCCGAATACCCGACGGGCGAGGACACCTATATCGTCATCGTGACGCGCGGGCACCAGCACGATGCGGAGGCATTGAAGGCCTGCATCCGCAAGGCCACCGCCTACATCGGCATGATCGGCAGCCGACGCAAGGTGGCGCTGGTTCGGCAGAGCCTGCTAGAGTCGGGAGCCGCGACGGAGGCGGAGCTCGACGTCGTCCATGCGCCGATCGGGCTGGACATCGGCGCCGAGACGGTGCCGGAGATCGCGACGAGCATCGCCGCGCAACTGATCGCCGTCCGGCGCCAGGGCGCTCGCGACTCAGCTCCGAGGGACATGAGGGACCGATGATTTGCGCTGTTGTGCTCGCGGCCGGTCGCTCGCGCCGCATGGGCACCCAGAAACTTCTGCTGCCCTTCGCGGGATCGACGGTGATCGCGCGTGTGGTGGACCAGATCATCGCCAGTGACGTCCAGCGGGTCCGCGTAGTCGTTGGCGGAGACCAGGCCGCAATCGCTGGGTGCCTGTCGGGGCGCTCGGTGGAGATCGTGCCCAATCCCGAGCCTGACTCCGAGATGCTCGCCTCGGTTCGCTGCGGTCTCCGAGGGCTGCCGCCGGCTTGCCGTGGGGTGCTGGCGGCTCTCGGCGACCAGCCGGGCCTCACAACGGAGCTGGTCAACGCTCTGGTCAAGGCCTTTGATGCGGCGGATCGGGGGATCGTCGTCCCGGTCCACGACGGGCGACGCGGGCACCCGCTGCTGTTCGCCCTCGACTACCGCGAGCGCATCATGACCGACTACGACGAGGTCGGGCTGCGCGGGCTGCTGTGGGACCATGCGGCGGATGTGCTCGAGGTGCCCGTGCCGTGGCCCGCGGCCATCTCGGACATGGACCGCCCGGAGGATTACCGGAGGGAGCTTGAGCGTCTGGATGGCGATGGCGCCGGCTGACGATGCGGCTGGCAATGTCGCGGGCGGAGCGCCCAGGAACCATGTGGATCGCCGTTGTGCCGGCGGGCTTTCCAGCCCGCCACAGCGACGTTCTCCGCCGCAATCTGACGATCGCTCACACGGTGTGCGAAGGAGAGGCGAACCATGAAGCTCGTCCCCGTGACCGAAGCGGTCGGCCTGCTTCTGGTGCATGACGTCACCGAGGTCACGCGCGATCCGGACCGGAAGCACACCGCTTTCCGCCGGGGACACATGGTGACGCAGGAAGACATCCCCAGGCTGCTCGATCTGGGGAAGCGTCACGTCTACGTGATGGAGCCGGACCCCGGGAAGGTGCACGAGAACGACGGGGCTGCGCGGCTGGCCACAGCGGTCGTGGGAGAGGGCCTCGACCCAGCGGAGCCCCGCGAGGGAAGGGTCAACCTCGCGGCTGGCCGGGACGGCATCGTGGTGGTTGACGTGGAAGGCCTCAACGAGCTGAACGCGCCCGGCGACGTCATCTGCGTGACGCGCCGGAGCTACTCACCAGTCAGGACCGGGGACATAACCGCGGCCGTGCGGGTGATGCCGCTGTTCATCGATGCCGGAGCCCTCGAGGCCGCCGAAGACATCGCGCGGAAACGCGGCGGACTGGTGGAGGTCCGGCCGCCCAGGCGCTTCAGGGCGGGGCTCGTCGTGACGGGCTCGGAGGTGTTCTCGGGCCGGGTGAAGGATGCCTTTGGCCCGGTAATCCGCGCGAAGCTCGAGGCCCTGGGGTCGGAAGTCGGGGCGAAGACGTTGTCGGACGACAAGCCCCCCGAAGTGGAGCGGGCCATCACGCAACACTTGGCCGACGGCTGCGACATGATTGTGGTGACCGGCGGCATGTCGGTGGACCCGGACGACCGTACACCGGCCGCCATCCGCAGCGCGGCAAGCCGCGTGGCCTTCCAGTGGGCCCCCGGCCTGCCGGGCTGCATGACCATGCTCGCAGTAGCGGAGTCGCCCGTAACCGGAAGCGAAGTGCCGATCGTCGGGGTGCCGGCCGCCGCGATCCACCTCGAGCGGACCGTGTTCGACCTCGTCCTGGCCCGCCTGGTGGCGGGCGAGCTCCCGACGGAAGCGGACGTGCGGCTCTTCGGGCACGGGGGGCTGTGCCTGGAGTGCGACCAATGCCGCTTCCCCAACTGCGCCTTCGGCAGTGTGTGAGCGCCCCACTGGTGGCGTCCGTAGTGGTCATCACCAAGCGTCAGCCTCCTCAGGGGCTGAGGACAGGAGAAGCCGATGACACGCCCGAAGCTCCACGTTGCTCGATGGTTGCATGTACCGCTGGCTTGCGTGACTGCCGGCACGTTGGCGGCCCAGGACGAGGGCCCTGCCTGGAAGCCGCTGATGGACGGCAGTACTCTCGACGGCTGGCACCCGGTTGGCGATGGTGAGTGGACCGTCGAAGACGGCGCCTTCGTCGGCCGCGCCAACAACGAGAAGCTGTACGGCCTGCTGGTGAGCGACAAGACGTTCAAGGACTCTACCGTGCGCTTCAAGTTCAAGTGCCAGACAGGCGATAGCGGCTTCTACATCCGCACCATCATCAAGCCGCCTGAAAAGGCCCACGGACTCCAGATCCAGGTCGGCCCGCCCGGGTCCGGCACCGGCGGCATCTACGAGAGCTACGGTCGCGGCTGGATCGACAAACCCGAGGTCGAGGACGAGAAGGCCTTCATGAAGGCCGACGACTGGAACGAGATGACCATCGCCGCCCACGGCGGCCATGTGGTCGTGCACGTCAATGGCACGAAGAGCGCCGAGATCGAGGATGACCCGGGTCGACCGGAGGGACACTTCGCCCTGCAGATGCACGCCGGCTGCGTCATGGAGGTGCGGTTCAAGGACATCGAGATCCGCGAGGGCCCGTAGAGCGTTCGGTCGCTCCGGGCCAGCGTGCGGCGCGGCGTTCGGCGTCGGTCAGAACGCTGTGTCGGCCGCCGCCATCTTCGTTGTTTCAGGTCGCCGCAGCGCGGCATGCACGGCTGCCTCGACGATTCGTCGCAGGAGCGCGGACGCCCCCGTCCGCGAGGTGGCAGGCGGTGTGATCTTGGTCGTTTCAGGGTGAGCGCCCGCTCATGTCCAACTGCCTCGACGATTTGGGATCCCCTGTGCCCGCGGGTCTGCCCACCCGCGCCGTTCCAGTCGTTTGTAGGTCGGGTCTCTCCCGCCGTTCCGTTGTCCTCCGCCCGTACGACAGGCGTCCCGCCTGTCGCGATCCCGAAGGGGTCGAGCCCGTCCGCCGTTGCCGCTATTCTGTCTTCTCTCTTCTGCATTCTGTCTTCCGCCGTCAGCCGTCCCGTAGGTCGGAGCTCCAGCTCCGACGCCGGCTAGTATCTCCATCGTTTCCGGTGCCCGCAGCAGACCGCGGGCTGCTGCTTCGCTCGTGAAGACAAGTCCCCTGCACCCCGTCAGAGCCGCCGGGTCGGGCAACTGGTCCCCGTCTGCCTCCCAGGGCTGGAAGGCGATCCATGGAGCATTGAGGCCCGCCAACGCAGTCAGCTCGTCGCCCTCGAGCTTGCCCAACGTCACCATCGTCATCGCGTGGAAGCGCTGCAGCGTGGAGCTGAGCGACTCGGTCGATCTGGCCGCAACAGGCACGAACTCGATCCGGCGGCCACGAGACGCAGAGGACCGGCCGCTCAAGCGGTGGCCTCCGGTCGGCGACATGACCGTGTGCTGCCCCAGGCTGGTCAGTCGAGGGGGAAGTTCCTCAAGGAGTGCGCCGAGAGGTAGGCTGTCACGCGATCCTCGGTCAATCCATACAATCCGCAACGCACTACAGCCTCCGGTGATCAATCAGCACGTCAGGTCTCGGGTTCCGAGTTCCGAGTTTCGAGTGTCGAGTCTCAAGCGGGACGCCTTTGATTGGGCGAGTCCGGCCGTTGCCGTTCTTCTGTCTTCTGTCTTCTGACTCCCGCCGTTTGCCGTTCCCGTCACCTGTTACCTGATACCTGTTACCTGTCGTCGCCTCCCCCGTCTGGGTCCTGCTGGGAGAGACGATTTCCATTGGCATCGAAGCCGAAGGCCAGCGAGATGCCGCCGAGGCTGTCCTGCGCCGTGACCCGGCCCAGGCCATCGTAGGTGCGCTGCCGTCTCCTGCCGGTTCTCCGCGGCATCTAGCGTGTAGGTCTGGCTGCAGATCCTCGCACGATTCTGCTTTCCGCCCCCCACCTCCGTCGCCCAGCCGGGGGTGTTGTACGCAGCCCGACCGTCAATCCACCGGGGTGCGTTCGTCCACAGTAATGACCACGCGGTTTGACCTAACTATGCCGGTCCACGCGCGGAGGCCCCATTCCACGCCCTCCTTCGAGCACTCAAAGGTC
>CBFDAZ010000326.1:0-6305 GCA_965602825.1 uncultured bacterium | reverse complement strand
ACGTGCTCTGACCAACTGATCCCGTCGTCGCTGACCAGCAGTGAACTCCACGGCCTGCCGTCCGGCGTTGCGTAGCTGACACCGTAAGCCTTGCCTTTGTGCCACGTCACCTGCCACAGCCATCGCCCCGGCGCCACGGCAATAATCGGGGCCCCAAAAGTCTCGCCATCCCCCGTAAAGGCGACGAATGTGCCCGTCTTGCGGCCGTCCTCGATGACCGCCGCGCCACCAAGCACCATCAACCGATCGTCGGGCGTCACGGCCAGGTGAGCGTCGCGAAGATCGTAGCCCTCGCGCTCCAGAACGCCCACCGACTGCCAGGCCTCGCCCTCGCCCGACACGATCACTCGGATCGTGCCAAGCCCCTCGGCATGTCCGGTGCCCTCACGGAAGGCGCAATAGAACCGGCCTCGCCAACGGACCAGGTCGGTGAAGGCGTTGTGCGGTCCCTCGTCCCAGATCATCCGTACAGACAGCAATCGTGCGGTCACGCGGATCTCCTCCTGAGCCGTCACGCAGACGGTTGAGAGTATCGCCAGGACCGAGATCAGGCTGCAGTATCTCATCGTCATCGACACGGCCTCCGGTCGCCACCTGCGGGGCGTTTTCCCAGTGGCAGGCGCCCGGACCTGCAATCAGGGCTCCCGCGCGCTCAGAAGGAGCCCGTCCCGGGGCGGCACCGTGACGTGGTCGCCGACGCGCTCCCCGTTGTTGATTTCGGGGGCCTGTGCCCCGAGGAACCGGCGGTAGACGCGCTCACCGCCGATTGCGGCGAGATCGAAGCGGTACGGCGCGAGCCCGGAGCCGTTCGCGAGCGCCAGGCCGTTGGCGAAGCGCCGCGCGAACACCTCGGCGCAGCCCTCGCGGACGCGCAGCCCACTGACCCGCACGGGCCCGAGTTCGCCCCCCACGAGGAACGCAATGCGGGCGGGCGTGCTCTCGCGAGCTTCGAGCGTCAGCGCCAGACGGCGTGGCTTCCGGCCGACGAGCACCGACTGGATTCTCCCATACCCCCCGCTATGGGCGAGGGTCAACCCCAGGCGCCGCTTCACCTCTGCGAACCGGGGGCCCGCGAGCTCACCATACTGAGGGTCTGCCTCGACCGTGCACTCGACGCAGTACTCCGCCCCCGCGCGCAGCCGGGCGACGGTCGTCGGCGAGAGCAGAACGGCGCGGCGCATGGCTGTGATCGGATGGACTCGCGGCTGACCCGTCGTGTCGATCCGCGTGACATCGACCTCGACGGCCTCGTTCTCCGCCAGCCTGGTCGGGCGGGGACCCTTGGTCGAGACCTGTTCCGAGTCCACCGCCAACTCCCACCGGTCGAACTGCAGCTCCGTGGCGATGAGGTCCGGCCCCAGATGATCGGTCATGCGCAGCGGCTCACCGGTGGGGAGGCCCAGCCAGTTATACGTGCCCTCACGGCCGGCGTAGTACTCGTCCCAGGGGTACTCGAGCACCTCAGTGTCCCAGAGAATGGCGCCGACATCCCGCTTGCCGCCGGAGCGGTAGGTGTAGATGCCGAGCCCCATGCACGCACTTGCGATGCTGAGGCGGACCAGTGAGTCGCCGTGGAACTTGCCCTGGCTGCTCAGCACCTGCCAGTCGCCCTCGACATACGTGTCGCAATGGAACCGGCCCTGCAAGTATGAGGCCGGAGGTCGCGCCGATCCTCCACACCACGCGCGGTACAGGTCCATGCCCTCGGGAAAGCAGTCGGGGCCGGAGAAGCTGGGGAACTCCTCGTTCTCCGACCCGTTCAGCAGCGAGAGATCGCTCGGGCACCACACGGAACTCGCATCCGCGCAGATCAGGGCCTCCCCGAGGCCCCTGAACCCATCGCCCGCGCGCAGTTTGCGGAAGAAGTCGCACTGCCCCAGCTTCCAGTGGTTCACACCCCCAATCTCACACCCATCGACCACACCGTCGTTGTTGCAGTCGCCCCAGGCTCCCTCGTCCAGGCCATCGAACTCAAGGCCGTCCGGGTGAGGGGCGGAGCGAGCGATGCGCTCATGCCACAGCGTCGCGAAGTGCCGCGCCCACCAGGTGACCGCATCCATCCCGCTGGCGGGATCGCGCGGACAGAAGCGCGTCAGGTTGGGGATCCAGGTCTTGATCCAGGGGCCATCCCCGCTCAGGCGGTAGATCGACCCAACACTCGGCGCCACGAAGGCGCGACCGGCCTCATACGGCAGCCAGGCTCCCACAGCCTCCTGCGGCCAGCGCTCCACGACGATGGTGCCCTGCTGCGCGTCGGCCTCGACCACGCTGGCAAACTCGCTGTGGGACCAGTCCGGCTCGCCGTTCTCGTGCCTGTAAAGGAGCACATCGCGCATCAGGACGGTGCCGTACTGGCGCGCGGTGAAGAGCGCCGGGTCGCCTACGGTCAACTCAACTCGCCGGGCGTCTGCGGGGAGGTCGCGGGTCAGCTCCGCGCGGGGCCCCAGCAGCCAGTAGCCGCGGAACTCCGGCATGGGGAAGATCGTGGGGTCGCAATCGAGGCCCGCCTTGAGGGCGAACGGGCGAGGGACGCAGTGCCAGCTTCCCCACAGGCCGTTCAGCTCGTCATTGACCTGCATCAGCACCAGCCGGTCGGGGTAGCGACGCTTGAACTTCCGGGCGGCCTCGATCTTCCCGTCGATCATGTCCACCAGGAGCGCCGTGTTGTGCTGATAGAAGCCCACGCCCCGGGGCCACAGGTGCCGGAAGTCCATGCTCCGCGGGTAGCCGGCCGACAGCCAGCGCCGCTCGGCTGCGATGGAGGCCGCCAACCGCTCAGGCTCGGGGTCGAAGATCACAGAGGCCTCCATCGCCGCGCCGGGCCCACCCGGTGTCTCAACCTCGACGCGGAGCGTGCCGTCTCCCGCCGCGTCGCCCACGACCTGCCACTCGGCCTGTGTCTCCTCCTCGAAACCCACGTACGGCACCACCTGCGTGGCAGGCCCCCGCACGGCGATCCCCGGCGAGGCGACGAGGTGCAGGCTCACGTCGCGCGCGGGTCCGCCGAGGTTTCGCAGTCGACAGCGGACGTCCGCCGGCGTGTCGAGCGGAAGACAGCGACTCTCGGAGGACAGCGACAGCACGCGCACGTCCGGCGGCGCATCCGGCTCCTGGCCGAGACGCACTGAGTCGATCCGCACGTCCGACGCGCCCGCGCCGTCCACGCGCAGTGCGACGACCCGAATCTGCCCCTCCCAAGGCGCCCGCTCCGCGCAGCGCAGGATGTACGTGCGCATGAGCCCATCGCCGATGAGGCGGAACGACACGGCTCGTACGATGCGGTCGCCGATGAACACACCGATACCGCGAACTCCACTGGAAGCGGCCATGCACACCGTACACACCGGATGCTCGGAGGCGGCGAGGTCGAGCCCGTCAACCACCAGCGCCGCATCGGCGCTCGGCAGGACCGCAGTGAGGGCGCCATCGACGGCCGTCACGGGAAGGTCCGGGACGGCGCGCCAGCCCTCCCCGTCCGCATCGAAGGTGAAGCGGGCCTGCCGTCGCGGGGCCGGTGGCGTCGCACTCTCCACCCCGTATGCCATGCGGGCCAGCGTCAACGGCCCGAAGGGAACATCGAAACAGCGGACCTCATCGATGAGCCCCATGAAGCCGCTCAGCCCCTCCGCGGGTCCGCCGATGGTCAGCGGCGCCCCGGTGGGTGGACATGAGCCCGCTTTGGCGGACTCGATCGGCGTCAGGTTGACGCAGAAACGTATGGTCCGCAGGTCCCAGGAGGCGATGAGATGATACCACTTACCGGCCTCCAACTGCGGTCCCCGGGCTCGGGGCTCCCAGCCGGTGCCCTCGCACCACACGTAGAGCGAGATCGTGCCACCCGCTGCGAACGGGTCGACGCGCAGCATGAACTCATCGGCCTTGCTGACGAGATTCATGGGCGCAGCGGCCGGCGGGATGTCCGATCTGATCCAGCACTCGACCGAGAACCCCTTCTCACCGCGCACTCGGGCCGCGTTAGGCACGACAACGCCACCGTTTCCGTCGAGCTTGAGCGCCCGGCCGTGCCACCCCGACGCCCGATCGCATCCGGAGGCTGTGCCGTGGAGACCGTTGCCTGAGCCGTCCTCGACAAGATCCCCGGCGCCCTCGAACGACCAGCTCGCGACCGGTTGAGCGGCGTCGGTGTACCCGGGCACGATCGCGAGCAGTGCTACGCACGCCAGCGTTCCGTCCACCATCGTCCCGCCCCCATTCGGGTCTGCTTGTTCATCCACCAACATGCGCCAGGCGCACGGGCCCCACCTGCGCCATGGCCGCGAACGGGCGTGGGGATTGGTGCCCGCCCGCAATCGACATGGCAGGAGGAGGCCGCGATGTTCGTGTGCGCTGTTGCATCGGCTGCACGACCGCCAACCTGCGCCAAGGGCGATCGCTGTGGCCCCCGTGCCGTCCCTGCCTGGCGTTGACATCCAGGCGATGCGGCAGTCTTGTATGGTCTGGTATCAGACCATATGATCTTGGCGCGCATGACAGGGCTGCCGAACAGGAAGAGGGCCCGGATAGGCTCCTCGATGCTGCCCAAGCGTCGTCCTGGCCCGCATCATTCACGATGCACAGGGGCCCAACCGCCGAACACCAGCGGGCAGCCCGCTACCGACCTGCATCCGCGGTTCCTGAGGTCGCGCCATCAGCAGCACAGTGTGCTCCACCAAAAGCACCGACACCGGAACAGAGCTTTGTGCCGGAAGGGCGCGGGAAACCGGCTCTTTTTCAGAAGAGCGGGTTGCCCGCGACGTTCGTCGTGAATGAGCCGGGCTAGAGAGAGGTTGCGCAGAACCCGTTACCGCTGTTGGCGGGCCGCCTGTGTGGCCACATACGGAGGCCGCCGCAGCTCAGATAGCGAAGTGTCGCTCCGAATGCCTGACGGTTGAGCCAACGATCTGGGTGCCCAGTCCGATATGGGGAATCCCAGTTTACGTCCGGATGGGCAGTTCCGCACCCAAAGCGGTCGCCCTGGGGGTGGTGGCATGGTCTCAGCCGTGGTTCTCGCCGGCGGCTCAGTCAAGCCGGATCTGCAGGCTCAGTTCGACATTCCGAGCAAAGGGATGATCCCCTTGCTCGGGAGGACGGCGGCGGACTTCGTCGTTGACGCCGCGCGAGCGTGTCCGGGGATCGGCAAGGTGGCGCTCGGGGGGCCGGAGGCCTACCGCGATCTCCCCGTCACGGAACGTGTTGACGCATTCGTGCCCGACGCGGGGCGCATCCCAGCCAACCTGATCAACGCGATGGCCGCGCTCGGCGAAGAGCAGGGATGCGGGCTAATGGTGGCGGGTGACTCCCCGGTACTCACCGGGGAGGCGCTGGACGGATTCCTCAGTCAGGTGCCGGAGGACGCTGACCTGTGCTACCCCGCGGTCACCAAGAAGGGGGTGCTGGCCGCCTTCCCTGACCGGGAGTGGACATTCCACCGGCTGCGGGAAGCCGAGGTGGTGTGCACCAACATCCTGTTCTTCCGAGCCTCGCTCCTCAAGAGCTTCGAAGAACTGGCCGATCAGGTCGAGGTCGCCCGGCGCAAGCCCTGGAAGCTGGCGGCTCTGTTCGGGCCGTGGCTCCTCGTCAAATACCTCATGGGATGGCTATCGATCCCGGCGGCTGAGGCGCGTCTGAGCAGAATCCTGGGAGCGAAGTGCTACGGCGTCCTCACCGATGACGCGCTTCTCGCCATGGACGTGGACGATGCACGCGACGTGCCCTTCGTGGAGGACTTTCTCGAACAGAGGGCCACAGACGCAGTCAGCGACGAGCCTCAGTGAAAGGAGGAGACCCGTCCCGTCACGATGCCACAGGGATCGATGTCATTCTCTGGGTGCCCGGAGCCCTGGCCGTCGCCGCCGTCCCCTGTTCACTGTTCACCGTCGTTCCCTGTTCACTGCCGGCCTCTCCCGCCGTTCCCGTAGGACAGGCCACCGGCCCGTCGCCGGCCCGAAGGGCCGGGTGGTGTTGGGGACGGCGGCCGGGCGCGAGAAATAGGTATCGTGTCCCCCGATTTTGGCCGATTTGCCCCCGATTTGCGGATTTGCGGGGCCGTGGGCGCAGGAGCGCGGACGCCCTCGTGTCCCGCGCTTGCGGGTGGCGAAAAGCAACCGGCCGGGGAAGGGCGTCGGCAGTCCGCCGTGTAGGTCTGTTTGCGCGTCGCAGTGAAAGACCGCAACGACTACGGCTCCGTAATGGCGAGGTGCGGTCGTGAGGCGTTCTATGTTCGTGTGCGTATTGGCCATTCGCTTGCTCGTCGCCTCGGGAGGAGCCTATCTGATGGCCTCTGAGGACCGGTGACCCTCCTGGAC
>CBFDAZ010000325.1:0-6327 GCA_965602825.1 uncultured bacterium | reverse complement strand
GCCGAAATCCCCGTGTTCCCCGAGGTCGCGGAACGTCATCTCGCCGTCATAGAGGCCCTGCAGAAGTGCGTCAATCGTTGACACTTGGAACAGGACGTCGCGCTGGTCGGCGGCGTCGCCAAGCGCGGCAACCGGCAGCGAGAGCAGCAGCACGAGCAGTACCAGCCGGGAGCGTCTCATGGTGTTTCCCTTCGCACCCACTTGCTTGAGGACACGAGGATTGGTGCGGCTCGCACGGATACTAACCGCCTGCCGCAGCGCTGTCAACGCGATGCCAATTGGCGCACGAAGGGAGCCCGTCGGCCGATCCCGAACTACCTCACGCGTCATCCTGCGCGAAGGGTGGAGATCGGATGGGGTGGATCTCCCTGCTACTCCCTCTTGCCTTCTGCTCCCAGATCGAGCAGCCCCTCTGGGTCCACGAATACGATGCCGACGAGCCGCTCGACCAGGCCGTTCCCCGGCTTCACGCCGAGGTCACGGAAGCTGGGCTGGTCGCAGTCCGCGACGGGTGTCTGGTCATCCGCGCGCCCGAGCTCAAAGGCGGCGCCTTCGTCGCTGTGGGCAAGACCGCACGCCGCGACCAGGTAGCCGAGCACGAGTGGGGCGATGTCTCGGCGTGGGACGGCTCGCAGCCCACTACCGTTGAGGCCCGAATGCGCGTTGTCGAGCTGCTTGATGGCGCCAGGATCGCCGCGATGTTGCAGGCCAGCAATGGCTGGACGACCTGGAATCTGGAGTTCGGGGAGGATGGCCTGTACAACACCGGTCAGCGTGTCTTCGAGCTGGACGCGTCCGCATTCCACGTGTACCGGTTCACCTTCCGTGACGGCGAGGCCAATGCACTCGTTGACGGGGAGCGGCTGCCCCAGTCCTGTATTCGGGAGCTGCCGCATCAACGCAACGCCCTGATGGTCGGCGACTTCTCCTCGGCGGTCGCGGGCGTTACGGAGTGGGACGCCATCCGCTGGACCAACCGGGAGGCCACGCCCTTCACCATGCCGGAGAGGGTGAGCAACATCGAGATCGATTCGAGATTCGAGGTCGTCACGCCGCGCATCCCGTACCCCTGCTCTACGGCCGGAGGCAGTGTGGTCCTCAGTGACGGCCGCGTCCTCTTCACGTACTCCGGCCCCGTGAACCCGCACGGCAAGGACCCGGGGACAACGCGCATCTATGGCCGCATCTCCGAGGACGCAGGCGGAACCTGGGGCGAGGAGCGCGAGCTGATCCATCATCCGGAGTGTCAGGCCTGCGGGCCCTCGATCCTCCGCACCAGCGACGGCGTCCTGCGTCTCTTCTACATGGGCTTCTACGCCTCGGTGTGGAAGGATGGCAATCCCGTCTTCCCCGACTGCCGGAGCGACCTGTGGACCGCCATCAGCCGGGATGACGGGGAGACGTGGGAAGGCCGGCAGTGCATCTGGCAAGGCTACACGGGCGCGACGAATGGTGCTCTCCAGGCGGAGTCCGGTGCCATGCTCGTCCCGTTCAGCTACGACGTGCTCGATCCCGGCCGCCTGGTCAGTGCTTGTGTCGTGTCGGAAGACGGCGGCAAGACATGGACGCTCGGCGAGTCCATCGACATGGGCGGAGCCGGCGACCATGCGGGAGCCATCGAGCCCGCCGTCGTGCAGCTCAGAGATGGCCGTATCCTGATGATGATCCGCACTCAGAAGGGCTTTCTCTACCAGGCGTTCTCCGATGATGACGGCATGACATGGTCGGCGCCGCAGCCGACGGTTCTGGGCAGCCCCAACGCGCCATGTTACATCACGCGGCTCGCCGACGGCCGCCTGGCGATCGTCTGGAACAACACCATGGCGACCACGAAGGGACGCGACACGATCTGGATCGCCTTCTCCGGTGACGAAGCCGAGAGCTGGACCGAGCCCCTCCGCATCGGGAAGGCGGAACAGCTCTCATATCCGTTCCTTCTTGAAGTGAGACCGGGCCGCCTGATGATCACCTGCAACCACGTCCGGTCCGGCTGGCAGCGTGTCTCGCCCGTCGTGCTCCTCGCGGACGAGAGTGCGCTCCTGCCTCGGTGACTACTTCGACAATCTGCGTGGCGCAGGCTTCCAGCCTGCGGCCGTTCAGCGAGTGGGCAGGAGTGCACTGCCGCTTGCTCGAATGTCTCATCGGTGCTCCCATTCAAACTCTGCCTTTGGGAGCAAACGTCTCAGGAGGTCGCCATCATGCCGTTGCGAAGAATGCTGCTCCATTCACTCATGCTGAGCGTTCTGCTGACCGCGTCCTGCCTCCATGCTGCCGACTGGCTAACCTACAACCACGACATTGCCCGCAGTGCCGTCACGACGGAGAAGCTCGACTTCCCGCTGGCTGAGCAGTGGGTCTACGGCGCACGTGCGGAGCCGATCCCGGCGTGGCCCGACCCCAAGCCCGTCGCCATCGAGGGAAACCTCGAGTTGCCCAGGGTCCGCTTCGATGATGCCTACCACGTGGCCGTTGCTGATGGGGCCGTCTACTTCGGCACCTCCTGCGATGACCAGATCTACTGCCTCGATGCGGCGACGGGCAAGGAGCGATGGAGCGTCTTCACCGGTGGCCCCGTTCGCCTGGCGCCCACGGTCGCGGACGGTCGAGTATACGTCGGATCGGATGACGGTCACATCTACTGCCTCAACGCGCAGGACGGTGCGACCATCTGGCAGTTCCAGGCCGCGCCCGATGATGACCGCCTGCTGGCTCGCGGCAAGATGACCTCGCTCTGGCCGTCCCGCACCGGGGTGCTGGTGGATGACGGCGTCGCTTACTTCTCGGCGGGAGTCTTCCCTGGTGAGCGAGTCTACCTCTACGCGGTCCGCGCTGATGATGGTACGCTGATCTGGAAGAACAACACGGTCAGCGATGTGAACGCGGGGCAACATGGCTTCTCGCCACAGGGCTACATGCTCGCGTCGGAAGACATCCTGTACGTCCCCTCCGGCCGCACCATTCCGGCAGCCTTCGACCGGGAAACCGGCCGGTTCCTGTTCCAGCGCACCTACGGCTGGCGCTCGGTGGGCCAGGTCGGTGGCGTCTACGCCTTGCTGGCCGGCGATCAGCTCTTCTCCGGCGCCAATCAGGTCTACGCGTACGACCGGACCAACGGCAACATCGGCTTCGCCTGGTTCCCCGGTCGCAAACTCGTCGTGACCTCCGATGTCTCGTACATGCTGGGCGATGACGGCATATCCGCTCTCAACCGCCAGGACTACCCCGCACTC
Organism: uncultured bacterium; assembly: GCA_965602825.1. Classification (GTDB taxonomy): domain Bacteria; phylum Armatimonadota; class Zipacnadia; order Zipacnadales; family VGFC01; genus CBFDAZ01. The sequence goes on along the minus strand of CBFDAZ010000325.1, from coordinate 3,097 downwards.
AGCCGGAAGCGCCGCGACCTCGCATCGCGCCGCAAGTCGCTCCAGTCCTCCAAGCCCAAAGACCTTGAGGACCAATTGGAGGCTCTCGACGAAGAAGAGAAAGCGAACGAGGCGGCCCTCTCAGCTTGCCATCTGTGGCAGGCGCCGGGCTCCGGTCTCGAGTCGATGATTTGCGCGGGCGACACCGTGCTGGCCGGCAGCGAGAACGAGATCACCGCGCTCAATGCGCGCACCGGAGAGAAGCTGTGGACGGGCGCCGTCACGGGGAAGGCCAAGGGCCTGGCTGTAGCTGATGGTCAACTGCTCGTGAGCACCGACAAGGGCACCATCCACTGCTTCGCCCCGGGGGAGCCCCGCCTGGCCGCCGCTGCACGTGTCGAGAGTCCGTACCCGGACGACAGGCTGACCTCGGTCTACCAGGCGGCAGCCAGGCGCATTGCGAAAGAGACGCGCATCGACAAGGGATACTGCCTGGTCCTGGGCTGTGGAACGGGGCGCCTGGCCTACGAGTTGGCGAAGCAGACCGATCTTGTGATCTACGGCCTCGATCCGGACGCCAAGAAAGTGGAAGCCGCCCGGCGCGCGCTTGACGCGGCGGGGCTCTACGGTCCCCGTGTCCGGGTCGAGCAAGCCGATCTGGCAGACCTCCCCTACGCGGACTACTTCGCCAATCTTGTCGTGTCAGAAGAGGCACTCATCTCCGGCCGCCTCCGCGGCCCGGCCGCCGAGGCGTATCGAGTCCTCAAGCCCATCGGCGGCACGATATGCATTGGCCAGCCGGCCGAGGCCAAGGACAAGACAAAGCCCCTTCGCCCGTCCGCGGTCCGCAGCTGGCTGAAGGCGGCGAAGGGCGGCGAGCTCGAGGTCACGCAGAGCGGCGGCGTCTGGGGCAAGCTTGTCCGCGGACCGATCGAGGGAGCCGGAAGCTGGACGCACCAGTATGGCGAGCCCGGCAACACCGCCTCATCGGAGGACACCGCGGTACGCTGCCCGCTGGGCGTTCTCTGGTACGGCGAGCCCGGGCCCGACTTCGCCGTAAACCGCCACGCGGGCGCGGCTGCCCCGCTGTCCATTGACGGGCGAGTGTACCTGCAGGGCGAGAACGAGGTCATCTGCTTCGACGCCTACAACGGCGTCCAGTACTGGAGGCGCAGCGTCCCTGGCGCCTACCGCGTCGGCATGGTGCGGGAGTGCGGCAACCTCGCGGCGACGAGCGACAGCATCTTCGCTGCGGCCGGCAACAAGTGTCTGCGTCTCGATGGGCTCGACGGCCAGACCAAAGCGACCTACGAGCTACCGAAGTTCGAAGATGCCACCAACCGCACCTGGGCCTACGTGGCCGTAGTGGGAGACACCCTCTTCGGCAGTGCCTCACCCAAGTCTCAGCAGAGCGACGCCGTCTTCGCGGTCGATGTCGCGACCGGGGAGCACAAGTGGATCCATCAGGGAACCAACATCCGGAACAACACCATCGCCATCAGCGAAGGCCGGATGTTCTTCGCCGACGCCTCAGCGACCAGCGAGCAGCGGCAGGAGGTCCTCAAAGACAAGGTCGAGGAGCTGAAGGCCAAGAAGGGGATTGACGGAGCGGCGGCCGAGAAGGAACTCGAAAGCGCCGATGTCCGCGTGGCAGTGGCGCTCGACACGGCGACCGGAAAGCAGCTCTGGGAGCAGCCCTTGGACCTGACGGACTGCGGCGGACACGTCCTGTCGGCCATGGCCGCCAGGGACTGTGTCGTCTTCTGTGGCTCCCATAACAACGGCCACTTCTGGCCCCAATTCCTGGGCGGCGAATACGGCAATCGGCGCGCCACTGTGCTCTCGGCAACTGACGGCAAGTTCCTCTGGTCGAAGGCCATCGGCTACCGCATCCGTCCGCTGATCGTCGGCGATACGCTCATCGCGGAGCCCTGGGGGTTCGATCTGGCGACCGGCGAACAGAAGACCCGTAGCCACCCGTTGACCGGCCAGGCCTCCGTCTGGCAGTTCGAGAGGCCCGGACACCACTGCGGCACAATCTCTGGCTCGCCCAACGGGCTCTACTTCCGCTCCGGATCGATCGGCTACTACGATCTCGTCGGCGATTACGGCACGAATCACTTCGCCGGCCAGCGTCCCGGCTGCTGGATCAACCTTCTGCCCACCAACGGGCTGCTCGTGGCCCCGGAGGCGAGTTCGGGCTGCGTCTGCCTGTACTCCATCACCTGCACCACCGTCTTCAAGCCCCGCAAACAGAGCAAGGCGTGGGGTATCTGCAATGCACCCGGGGAGGTCACGCCGGTCAAGCAGATGTGCGTCAACCTCGGCGCGCCCGGCGACCGGCGCGACAGCGACGGGAAGCTCTGGCTCGGCTACCCGCGCCCCGGCGGGCGAATGCTGGTGAAGTTCAACCTCGGTGTGGCGAACCTCCCCGACGGCGGCTACTTCAGCAAGGCCGCAGAACACGTGCGCGTTGCCGGTACGAATGCCCCGTGGATCTTCTCCTCGGGCTGTTCGGCCATTACGAAGTGCACCCTCCCGCTCGTCGGTGAAGACGACGGAGCTGCCGTCTACCAGGTGCGCCTCGGCTTCGCCGATCCCGACAACGACGCGGCCGGCAAGCGGGTCTTCGACATCAAGCTGCAGGACAAGGTTGTGGCCAAGGACTTCGACGTTGTGAAGGCCGCCGGGGGGCGCAACAAGGCCGTCTTCAGGGAGTTCAAGGGTATCGAGGTCTACGACGACCTCACGGTTGAGCTGGTGCCCAAGAGCAACGAGGTCAGTCCCCAGGAAGCTCCCGTACTCAACGGCATCGAGATCGTGCGCGAGAAGGTGCTCAACCTCGGCGTCTCCGCGCCATCGTTCCTGCTGAGTGACCTCGAACGCGAGCAAACGGGCGACTTCCGCGTCGCCAACGCTCGCGATGAGGAGTTCGTGGGGAAGCTGCGCCTCAGCGTGCCCAATGGCTTCTCCGCAACGCCGGCCGACGCCGAGGTTCGGATCGCTCCCAACTCCAGCCAGACGATCCCCGTGAAGCTGGCTGTCGCCAAGGAAGGTCAGCCCGCCGAGCTTGAGATTGGCGTGCAGCTCCTGCGCGAGGACGGATCGGTCGAATCGA
>CBFDAZ010000324.1:0-6364 GCA_965602825.1 uncultured bacterium | reverse complement strand
CGGCGCCTCGGCTGGCTCGATGACCATGGCCTCGCGGGCCTGGAGCAGAGAGGAGCCGAGCGCCGCGCGACGGGTCGTGATAACGAGGGGGCCTGCGCGCCAGCCCGGCCGACCCAAGGTTTGCGTCTTCTCGAGTGCTGTCCGTCCCTCGACGAAGAGTCTGACGCGTGCGTTAAGGGCCCCGTCGGGTAGCAGGAGGGCGAAGTCGAGCCGGCTCTCGCCATGGGGCAGACTTGCGGGGATGGAGTGGGCGCAGAGCGGAGCGGGAGGGTGGCCCCCGGAGGCCCAGCCGTAGAATGCCACGTCCCACTCGCCGCGAAGGGGTGTTCCGGGATTCGTGACCGTCAGCGTGGCTGCGTTCCAGCGTTGTGCGACGAACTGACCGCCAAGCCCGACCGAGAGCTTGGCGTCGATCTCAGCAGAGGCCGCCCACACCCCGCTTCCTGTCGGAGCAGCCGCCAACACGAGGAGAGCAGCCCACGACGCCATCATCGCCCCCGTCGTACGGCCTTGACAGCCGGAACGGCAAACCCGAAGAAGCGATCTCTGCGATCAACGTAACACGGACAGCGCAGGCGGCCGGACGTGCCCACGCACCATCCACTTGGTAGACGCAGCGGGAGGCGAGAGGATGCGCTGGCGACGTAGAATCCGCCGAAGGAGCGAGGAGCACGGCAACGGCGAGGGCTAACCATGGAGACACAGAGACACAGAGAACGGCAGGGGATGGAGGCGGCCGACGGCGCTCAGGGAGGTGGGATGTGTACGAGGGTCTTCAGCCCCGATGCGGTGGATGACGGCAGACGGCGGAAGATGGACGGCAGAACACGGAACTCGGAACACAGAATACAGAACACAGAATGACGGCAACGCCCACCGGCCTCGATCCCTGCGGGACCGTGACAGGCGGGACGCCTGTCGTACGGGCGGAGGATGACGGGACGGCGACGGGCAGCGGGCAGGGGGCGAAGGATCACCGGACCCGCACGACCTTGACCGACTGCGTGATGAGTTCCCACTGCTTGGCGGCGTCCCGGAGGGTCACCTGCTTCTCCCCACGGAAGCGGCCCTCTTCGTCCACCAGCAACAGGGCGTTGCTGGCCTGGAAGACCAGAGCAGCCCGCGCCCAATGCTGCTCCGGGACCTCGGTAAGGCGTACGGGCGCCCGGCCGGCGACCGGCTCGGCCCGGACCTCCACCTGCATGCCGGCAAGATCGCGCTCCTTGAGAACGCGCCAGCCGAAGTCCGGGCGGGTGACCCACTCCAGGACCGAGGCCAGCGCTGAGGAGAACTGGTAGAGGGTCGTGGGCGTGGTGGGCTTGAAGGTCCCGTCCGGATAGCCGCCCAGGAGCCCCGCCGTAAGGACGTACTCGACGAAGGGCGCGCCGGGGTGGTCGGGCGGAACGTCTCGGGGAAGCACCTTCGGCCTCTCGCCCGGGTTCCCGACCTGCTCCGTGATCTGTTGGAACAGGACATCGAACGCGATCAGCCGGTGCTCGGCGCCCACTTCGCCGGCGGCGGCTTGCGCGATCAGATCGCCCGTCTGCTCGTGCAGTTGCCTGACGAGGGCAGCCATGAACCAGCGGGGGATGAGGTCCGCCTCTTCCCAGACGTGGATTGGCCGGGACTGGCGGAGGGCGTAGACGTTGCCATCGAAGGAGGCGATCAGGACGGTGTCGCCCACTACGACCGGCGACGCGTGGACGTGGCTGCGGGTCTTGTAGGTCCAGATCGGCTGGGTCTGCTTCATCTCGCGGTCGAAGGCGTACAGGCGGCCGTCGCGGCAGCCGACCAGGACCACCTCTGCCCAGATCGTCGGCGAGGAGTAGACCGCGTCGGGCATCTCGAACTGCCCGCGTATCTCGCCGGTCTCGCGATCGACCCAACTGAATGTCGGCACATCGTCCCGGCGGATGTCCACAGTGCCGACGAAGACGTGGTCGTCGTCCACTGCAGGCGACGAATGCACCCACCCGCCGAGCTGGCAGCGCCAGTTGACCGTGCCGTCAGCCAGAGAGACGGAGTAGAGACCGCCGTCGAAGGAGCCGACGAACACGTGCTCACCGGCGACCGTGGGCGAGGAATCGACAGCTGCCCCCGTGGCCGTGGACCACTTCTCCTCACCGGTCGTGGCATCGAGGGCGTAGAGATTGCGGTCGCCGGAGCCGATGAGGACGACCCCCGCGATGACGGCGGGGGAGCTGCTGATCTCGCCCCCGGTCTGGAACTTCCACAGAATCTCGCCGGTGGCCGCATCGAGCGCATAGACCGCCCCATTCCGCGAGCCGACGTAGACCGCGCCGTCGCTGACCGCCGGCGACGACGTGATGAGCCCCTCCAGGTCCTGCCTCCAGTGGCGGCTGAGACGCATTCGGTCGAGCGCAGTAGCAGTACCGGCTGAGGAGATGGAGTAGACATAGTCTCCCGCGACGACGGGTGATGTCCACCAGGACTGTCCAGACTCGAAGGCGCCAAGGGACTCGCCGTTGTCGAGGCTCAACACATGGAGGCCATTCTTGTCGGTGGCTACATACACGCGTTCCTCGACGACGGCAGGGGAGGCGAAGGTGCGGCCGGCGCTGGCCTTCCAGGCCAGGTACGTGTAGCCGAGGGTGTCGGGCAGCCGCTCTGCGATGGCCTGGCCTCGGAGCGTCCGACGGAAAGCGGGCCACGTTCGGGGATCGGCCGGCGGAATGGCTAGATCGGTGCTGGGGGGTCTCGGGGCAGGGACAATCGTCTCGGGCAGGTTCTGCTGCAGCCAATCGTAAAGGGCGGGTTCGTCGCCGGGAGCGCGAACGGCGATGGTCTTTCGATCCGGGCCGATGAGGTAGGTCCATGGCGTGGTGATGTCGCCGTCGCCGTAGGCCGCAGCGCCGGGGCGGAAGGTGCGGTAGAGACCGGGCCGCGGGTAGGTGGGCTCATAGTGGATTGTGGAGCTGCCCCAGGCCTTGGCACCTGCCTCCCGGAGAGCCGTCTCCGCATCGCGCCGGCCCTTGTCGCCGAACGGTACGACCGGAACGACGACGCACGACTAGGGCGCGCCGTGGGCCGCCTTCTGCAGGGCAGAGAGTTCCTCCACGAAGAACGACCGGAAGGGCCCGCCCCGAGGCGCGCGCGGCGAGCAGAAATGGACGATCACCACGCCATCCGACAGGAGTAGGTCCTCCAGGGACGGGGTACGCTGCCCAACGGGAGGGACGTCGTCTCCGGAGCGGCCCGAGCCCTTGGTGGGGACCAGCGGTATCTTACTGCAGTCGGGGAGGACATCGCCGGGCTGCAGGTCTTGTGCCCACGATGCCGGGACCGAGACGCCTACCACCAGAAGAATGGGCAGAACCAATCGCGACCAGCGCATTGCCAGCACCCCCTGAGTCAGAGCAGACAATCATGACCTCGACGCGCGAGCTTCGGTGTTCTTAGACAGGTGCGCACGGCGTGTTGTTTCTGCGCGATCCGCTGTGCAAGACTTGCCGTTCCTGGACCGCGAGCATCTCCCGACCTGCTACGCAATCGAGATCCCGACTCCGGGGGAGGTCGGGACTCGCCGGCAGAGGTGGCGGGTGGTGATGTCGTTGACGTTCAGGCCGGGCGACTGCGACGACGGCAACGTCAACGGCCCAAGGCCTGCCACAGCAGCCACCGGGGCGGTGGCGCTCCCAGGATACGTCAACGGCGCCAAACCTCACAGTCGGCGTCGACGTTGGCGTTCGGCAGGCGTCGCCATCGCTTCCAGACGCCCGCACCGGGCCATCACCAGTTGCCTACAGGATAGGCCGTTCAGCACTCCTACGTCGCCGGCAGCTCGATGATGCGGACATCGTCGAGGAGGATGGTCGTGGTGGCGCTCTCCTGCACCGTCTCGAAGAGCAACTCGTACGCGCCGTCGTCGGGCGCAGTGAATGGGCCGCTCTCGACGCGGTAGAAAGGCACCGAGAAGTCGTCGCGCTTCCCGGTGGGAGTGACCTCGTGGGTGGAGACGATCACTTGGCCCCCGAGCGTCACACGCAACTCCGGCCAGAGGGTGCCCCGGCGCTGGAGGCGAGCGTTCTCCCAGTAGGTCACCCGATAGCGGCGGCCCTTCTCGAAGCCCGCGACCTTCTGGCTCAGCTTGCCGGGGCCCTGAAGGAGCGCCAGCTGCTTGCCGTGGGGGGTCTTGCCGTTGTCGTGGTAGGCGGAGTCGGGGCCCCTCTGCGCCTGGGGATTCTTCCAAGTCGGGTTGACGCCGGCGTTCCCCGTGTACTCCCACCCGGTGATCTTGCCGCCGTTGCCGCGAGCACCGCCCGGCCACTTCGTGTAGCGGTCGGCCTCGAAGCTCCCGTTCTCAACGACCGGGGCTGCGAGGGAGGTGGAGACCACGAGGATTGCGGCGAAGGTCAGCAGCACGAGTGTGGCGTGGCGGTTCATGCTTCTTCTCTCCCGATCCGATGCTCTCAGGCAAGCCGGGCAGTCGCGCGTGTCCCTGCGGTATGCCCGGAGGCCGTGAACACAGTCGTGGTGCCGGCGGGCTTTCCAGCCCGCCGCCATGACGGGTCAGAAGACCCGTCCCCAAAGTGGCCTCACCCGATCTGGGGTGCCACCTCCATTCGGCTGTTCCATTCATCGAGGAGCTTCCGGTGCTCGGCGACGGTGTCGGCGTGAGCGCCGTCCTGCGCCAGGTTCGTCATCTCCCAGGGATCGTTCTGCATGTCGAAGAGCTGCACCGCCGGCTCGTCGCCGAAGGTCACGAACTTGTACTGGGAGGTCCTGACAATCCGCCCCTGCTTCTTCCACTCGGAGACCACGTACTCGCGCCAATCGGTGTCGCGGCCCTCCAGCAGTGGGCGCAAGCTGGAGCCGTGGGCGCGCGGAGGCGCCTCGACGCCGGCGTAATCGCAGATCGTGGCCGTCACATCGAGGCCGGAGGCAAGGTGCGTTCGGTCCACCACTTCGCTCTCGATGCGCTCCGGGCATTTCCAGAGCATGGGCACTTTCATCGACTCATCGTACGGGTGCCACTTCTGCACGTTCCCGTGCCGGCCCGCACCCTCGCCGTGGTCGGCGGTGAAGACGACGATGGTGCTATCCGCCAGGCCAGTGTCTTCCAGAGTGTCGAGCAGGCGGCCGATGTCACGATCGAGCATCTCGACCATCCGGTAGTAGGAGTACAGGTAGTATCGCCATTGCAGATCGGTCTTGAAGCCCGCGTAGCCGGTTCCGACCTGAGGTGGGCCCGACGGGCGGCTCTTGTGGTTCGGCGGCAGGGCCGGCAGATCATCCATGAGGCGGTCGAACGGCATCTCCTCGGGCACCAGCGTGTCGGGCCTGATCATCCAGTAGCAGATGTCGTGGGGCTGCATGAAGGAGGCGACCAGCAGGAACGGATCGCTACCCGTCCGGTTACGCAGATACGCCGAGGTCGTCCGCGAAACCCAGGCGTCGTCGGCCGCTCCCTGGCCGCTGCCGGTCGGCAAGACGCGGAAGCCCGGCATGCCCGGGGGCGGGTAGCCGTGGGGCAGGTGCCACTTGCCGCAGTAGACCGTCTCGTAGCCCGCTCGGTCGCGCAGCCACTCGCCGAGGTTCGGCATCCCCTTCCGGATCGCGAGGTTGTTCTCGATGACGCTGGTCTCCACGGGCATGCGGCTGGTGAACAGGCTGCTCCGAGCGGGCGAACAGACCGGGTTGGTGCTGTGGGATTCAGCGAAAGCGACGCCGCGCTGTGCGAGCCGGTCGAGGTTCGGTGTGCGGACGTGCTCGTTGCCCAGGTATGACATCGCGTCCAGATTCATCTGGTCGCAGACGATGTAAAGGAAGTTCGGCCTCCCCTCCTGCGCAACGGCACGCCCCCGAGAGCCTGCGCCGAGGCCGAGGCCCAGCGCCCCGGCGGCAGCGGCCCCGGTTCGCAGGAAGTCCCGACGGCTGATGGATCCAAGGTTGCTGGTTCCGCGTTGCTGCTTTTCGGTCATGGTGATTCCCTCCATCATACCTCGGCATCCGGATCGAAGACATACCCGATCAGGCCCGAGAGAATGAAGAGCAGCCTTCCCCGCTCATCGACCCAATACACAATCGGCAAGATGCCCTCGCCGAACTGCTCGTAGGCTTGCATCTGGGTCAGGACGGCTCCCTCGCGTGCCGGGACGGGCCGGAAGACTGTGCCGACCTCCAGCGCGCGTGCCTCCTCCTTCCACGTCCGCCTGCCGCCAAGCTCTATCTCGGCAGCCTTCCGGGGTGCAAGCGTGTGGCCCGGCTTGATCTCGTACGTGAGCCGGTCGACGAGGGTGAACTGGAGCGGCTCCAGACCTTCTTGCCCCAGGCGCTGCACAGCGTCGAACAGCGACCAGTGGAACGTGTAGGGGGGATCGACGGACAGGCGCCGCTTGTCGTC
>CBFDAZ010000323.1:0-6376 GCA_965602825.1 uncultured bacterium | reverse complement strand
GGTCTCCAGGCCCGTCGGCGTAGCGGCCCCGAAGGCGCTGGCAGAACGCCTATCTCCATGGTTTCCGGGTGAGCCCGCGCTCATGTCCAACTGCTCCGGAGATTTGGAGGTCGTTCGTGCCGACGGGTCTCCAGGCCCGTCGGCGTAGCGGCCCGCAAGCCGTCGGCAGAACGCCTATCTTCGTGGTTTCCGGGTGAGCCCGCGCTCATGTCCAACTGCTCCGAAGATTTGCGGGTCGTTCGTGCCGACGGGTCTTCTGACCCGTCGGTGTGGCGGGCTGGAAAGCCCGCCGGCACAACGGCGATCTTCATCGTTTCCGGGTGCCGCCGAAGGCGGCATGAGCCTTCAACGGCTGTCCAGCATCCCACGGATCGCCTCCCGGCACTCCGCCACGGGCTCGCACAGCAGACGGCACCCAGACGGCGCCGAAGCCAGGAACCTCCTGCCGTAACGCCGAAGCAACAGGCGCCGATCCAGGATCATCACCGCGCCCCGGTCGCCCTTCGTGCGGATCAGGCGGCCAATGCCCTGCCGGAAGCCAATGATGGCGTTCGGCACATAGTACGCATTGTAGCCGTCGAGCCCTTGTTCCTCCACGCGCTCCTGGCGGGCCTCGATGATTGGGTCGGACGGAACGGCGAAGGGCAGCTTGACCATCACCAGGCAGCGCAGCGCCTCGCCCGGCACGTCCACCCCCTCCCAGAAGCTCTTGAGCCCAAACAACACCGCCCGGTCATCCTCCCGCAGCCGGTTCAGCAGGTCCGTTCGCTCTCCGCTGACATCCTGACACAGGGGGTTCAGCGACTCTTCCTCCAGCCGCGCCTCCAGCGCCTCGAAGGTCTCGGTCATGCTCTTGCGCGACGTGAACAGACACAGCGTGCCGCCGCGGGCTGCGGTAGCCGCAGCCAAGACGGCCTGGCTGGACGCTTCGCCGAACCCCGGATCGCCGGGAAGGGGCAGGTCCGTCGGCACACACACCAGGAGTTGCTCGGCGAAGTTAAACGGTGATGGCACGTTGAGCTCGAGCAGGCGGTGCGCTTCGGACTCGAGCCCAATGCGTTGGCGCAAGTAGTCGAAGGAGCCTTCCACGGTCAGCGTCGCTGAGGTCATGATGACCGTCGCATCGTCTCGGTAGATCGTCTCGGCCAGCGCGGGGCCCACATCGACCGGCGCCGCTCGCAGACACCAGCCCAGATCCCCGGAGCGTTTCGGCCATGTCTCGACCCAGCACACGTAGTCACCGTCCGCCTCGTCGCCCACGATGGCGCTGAGGGCTCCCTGAAGCTCCCCCACGAGGGCGCGCAGGTGCTCGATGTTGAGCAGCAGGCTGGCGGACGTCTCGTCCGGCTCCTCGCTCGCCTGGGCCATGGCCTCACCAAGTCCGGCCAGTACCTCGTCCACCGCACCGGCTGCCTCCTTGACCTTCGGAAGCTGCTCGACCACCGGCTGCCACGCCTTCGTCTCACGCACTGCCTCCGTCAGCCGCACCGACGCACGTCCTACCTCGCCGAACTCGCTGCGGTAGCTGCGCGCCGCAAAAGCCATCACCGCCATGGCCAGGTCTTCGAGGCTGTACTCCAGGCTGGCGGCCGGCTGATCGAGGCCTGTATTGGCCTCGTGTACGGCAGCGTCGTCTGGTTCAGGCAGCGAGGCGAGCCAATCAGCCACGCCCACGTTGAGACGCTCTCCACCCTCTCCCAAGAGCAGCCTGGTAAGCCGGTGGGTGGACCCGTCTGAGACCTCCAGGCCCAACTGCTCGGTGGCGACGTCCTCGAGGTTGTGAGCTTCATCGAGCACCACGTGTTCGTGCTCCGGCAGAACGGTTGTGTGAGCACCGGCCAGAAGGAGGGCATGATTCGTGACGACGACGTCGGCGTTCTGGGCACGAGCCCGAGCGACCTCGACCGGACACACCTGATAGTAGGCGCAGTTCCTGCCGAAACACCCTTCCGAACTCGCACGGGCGACAGACACGGCATGGCGGAGCCCCGGTGCCACCTCGTGGGCTGCTGCGGAGAGCGACATCAGGTCCGCGATCTCAGCTGTCGCCGCCCAGGCAATAAGGTGAGCCGTGGCCAGCCGCTCGTCCCGGAAGACTGTCTCTCGTGCGTGCTCTGCGGCCGCGGCCAATCGCCGGGGGCACAGGTAATTGGTGCGTCCCTTCAGGACCGCCGCCTCGAAGTCGACCCCCAGCGAGCGTTTCGTCAGAGGGATATCGCGCTCGATCAGTTGATCTTGGAGGTTCCTGGTGTTGGTTGAGACGATGACTGGCGCACCTTTGCCGCGGGCAAAGCTGGCTGCCGGGATGAGATAGGCCAGGGACTTGCCGACACCCGTCCCCGCCTCAACCAGCAGAATCTCCTCTCGCTCGAAGGCGCCCGCTACGGCCCGGGCCATCTGCACCTGGCCCGGGCGGTGTTCGTAGGCGCGATGCTCCCTCGCCACCGCGCCGTCGGGCAGCAGCGCTGCCGCGGCGGCCTGCTGCAGCTTCGGGGACGCGGACGCCGCCGTCCGCTTCACTCGCCGCGGTCGCCGGGGCAGCGCCGAGCTGATAACGGGCCCCGCCGCCGGTGCTTCGGCGACCGGCCCAAGGATGCTCGCCGGCCACGCGGGACCCGCCACACCGCTCAGCAGGTTCCTCAATCCTTCGGGCAGCACACCGGCCCGCTCCCGCAGCCTCCGGCGTAAGCTCTCCCAACGCGGAAGAAACGTGTCGGGATCGGTTGTGGACGGCGGGGGGATCGCGTGCGCTTCGCAGAACGTCTGGAGGGACAGGTCCCGCAGCTCCGGCGCAACCAGCAGAGCGGCCTCCTGAGCGTCGGTCAACCGGCTCAGGCACTGATGCGCCGTGTGCAGAACCCTGGGGTCACTCAGCAGCTCGACCAGAGGCCGCGATCCGTAGGTAACGACGCTATCGGCATCCCCCACGTGGCGAACCATCTCGCGTACGGCCGCTTGACTTGCAGCGGCGTCACTCTCCGCGAACTCCCACACCCGCAACGGGGTGCCGGGCTTTGCGACCCCGAGCGACAGCCCTCGCCCTCGGCTCTCCAGGAGCACGTATGCAGTCATCGTGGCAACTGCTATCCCGGGGGAACGATTCGCCTGTGACCAGAAAGCGGGCAGCCGCCTACTTCCGAGGCGGCTGCCGCGCAATACTGACGCCTGGCAAGACGTGTGTCAGGCCTGTTCCTCAGTCCTCGACATCCGATAGTCGTCGAGGATGCTGCCATCGATTGCGGCGTCGATGATGTTGACGTGGGCCGCCAGCGTCGGGCGGTCCCAGTCATCCTTCTTGATCGAATCGACGTTCACCTTGCCGTCCATGAGGTCCTCGTCAAGCGGACGCAGGTGCTTCGCTTTGACGACGGTCAGATGCTCCCGGCCGCCGCCCCTGGTGACGTAGCTCTCCTTGTTCAGAGTGCCGAAGATCACCAGCCGCGATCCCTGCTTTACGTTCTCAACCGTCCACCGTCCGAGATCTCCCCAGACGTCAATGAGGAAAAGGTCCGACACTGGCTCGCCGGTCGCTCGGAGGAACGGCCGATCCACCTCAAAGCTAAACTCCGCCTTGATCTGGCCGGAGGCTTTACGGCGGATCGTCGCGTCCTTCGTCGCGACCCCAGTCAGTGCTACAAAATTGAGATCTGACAACGGCTACACCTCCCGAATTCTCGCCACCCCGGTCCGCGCGCAGCAGTATCGACCGACTCTCCCCTGCCCGCCTTCGGGATGGTGTCTCACGCAATTCGGCAGCCGGCCCCATCGCCCGCTGCCGAAAGCTGCAGTATTATAGATTCCGACCCCACTGCTGTCAAGGCAACTCGCCCTCGCCGTGCAACCGCCCTCAGTCGTTTGCATCACTGTGTGAACTCACCTGTGGCGGTACAGCACGTTCCTCCTTCTTCAGCGCGGCCAGCAACACCTCCGCCGCCTTCTTTATCTGTGGGTCCCGGCCATCCCGATACGCCTCGTAGGGGTACGGCACCTCGATGTCGGGCGCTACCCCCATGTTCTCCAGGTTGACACCTTCCAGAGTGAACCACCCGTCCACCGGCACCCGGAAACGGCTCTCGTTGACCAGCGTCACGTCATGGGTGCCGATGACCGCGCCGGACGTCGTCCTGCCGATCAGCGGCCCCAAACCCTTCTCGCGGAAGCCGTTGGGGAAGATCTCGGCATCAGAGGCTGAGTGCTGGTTGATGAGGAGCGCCTTTGGGCCATCGAACTGCGAATGCGGTGACGTCCTCAGGGGCTCGCCCCTCAGGCCGCGCCAGCCATGGACTTTCTTTGTGAGAAGCTCCAGGAGCTGGTCGTGAGTGTTGCCTCCGCCGTTGTCGCGCACGTCAATGATCAGCGCCTCGTGGTGCTGGGCGTCGCCGAACACGTCGCGCTCGAACCGGTCACGGGACGAAGCGTTCATCCCCGCGATGTGCGCGTAGTAGATGCGTCCCTTCGACAGGCGCCTGACCATCTCCCGGTTGTCGCGTACCCACCGTTCGTACCGCAGGCCGCCCACCGACGAGACCGGCTTGATCGAGATCTCCCTCGCGCCCTCGGCCTTCGGCTCCCCATTCACCGTCAGCTTCACCCGCTCACCGGCTCGCCCGTTCAGCAACTCGTGGAAGTGCTCGTTGTTGGTGACCTCTTCCCCGTCCAGAGCGAGGATGTACTCACCGGCGGCGATGGTCGACTCAGGCTTGTCGGCCGGGCCGCCGGGCATCACATCGGCGACCTTGATCCCCGGGCCGTGGTGCTCCGGGTCCGCGACGATCCCGAGCCGACCGGTAGATGGGCCCGAGGGCCCCGGACCGCCGTAGATCCCCAGGTGGGAGGCGTTCAGCTCGCCGATCATCCGGCCGATCAAGTGGTGCAGATCGCCCTTCACCAGCGTGCCGTCGCAGCGCTGGGAGTACCGTTCGTACTCGGCCTCCCAGTTCGCGCCGTGGAGCGTCCGATCGTAGAAGCTCTCGTCCAGAAGCGCCCACGCTTGCCGGAATGCCTCCTTCTGAACCAGACGAGTGTCGCGCCGGACCTTCGCCTTCCAGTTGATCTCGGTCGGATTGCCGCCCTTCGTCGGCACCTTCTTCAGCTTGCCGTCATCGACGAAGAAGATGGCCTCGCCATCGTCCTGCAGGCGGACGTTTCCGAGCTTGAAGGTGCCGTTGACGTGTCGGCGCTGGTTCTCGCCATCCGGTTCCATGGCCCAGATCTCGTTCCCGCGCGTGTAGACAATCGTCTTCCCATCGGGCAAGATCATGATGTTGCCTTCGTTCTCACTGCTATCGGTAAGCCGCTTCGCTCGATCCTCAATGCGTTCGAAGTCGATCTCAAACGGATCGATCGGCTGCGGTTTCCAGCCCTCTTCCTCCGGCTTCTCCTCCTCCTTCGGGGGCTTCTCCTGCTCGGGCTCCTCCTCGCCCTCCTCGGACTCGTCGGCCTTCGCCGGCTCGTCCGGAGGCGGAGGGGGCTTCGGGGGCTCTTTGTTCTCCTTTTCCTTCTCCTTGTCGGCAATCTGCTGTTCGTAGTCGTCGAACTTCTCCGGCTGCCGCTGCAAGTCGATGGAGTAGATCTCGCTGTTGCCGTCCCTTCGCGAGACCAGATAGATCCTCTTCCCGTCGGGAGACCAGTGGCAGCCCCAGTTTCCATCCGGATGCCTCGTAACGTTGACCCACTCGCCACCCTCGGCGGGCTTGATGTACAGGTCACGCCCGGAAAGAGGGTCGTCGATCTGGGCCAGAACCCAACGGCCGTCAGGGGAAAGGGCCAGGTCTTCGACCTCCGGGTCGGGCAGGAAGCGCTTGACCTCGCCGCTCTTGGGGTCGGCTGCGTAGACGCCGTCGCCGCCCGTGTTGCGCCGGAACAGCAGCTTCGTGCCATCCCACGTGTACCCGATCATGTCCAGGTAGAATTTGCCATCGCGAACCAGGCACCGGGTATCGTGTGTCTCGGCATCCGCGACCCAGATGTCGGAGGTGCCGTTCACCTGCGAGATGTACGCCAGCTCCTTGCCGTCAGGCGACCAGTAGTAGTCGCCGTCAGGACCGGCCCAGTCGGTTATGCGGATGGAGTCGTTCTTCAGCTCCGGCTTGACGAAGAAGACATCCTCTCGCAGTCGGATCGCGACGAGGCTGCCGTCGCGGTTAACCTCCATCTCCTGAATGTCCCCGGTCAGGGTCTCGTCCTTCTCGAAGGTCTCCCGGTAGTCCATCGGTGCGCGCAAGGCCACTTCGCGGGGACTCCCGCCACCGCTGCGAACCCGGTGGAGACCGAAGTTCCACTCGAAGACCAGCCACTTGCCGTCACCGGAGATGCTCAGGAACGTCACCGCGTCCTTCTCGAACCGCGTCAAGGCTTCCACTTCGCCGGTCTCGCG
>CBFDAZ010000322.1:0-6378 GCA_965602825.1 uncultured bacterium | reverse complement strand
CCCTCGACAGCCACCTCGTACAATGGAACCGTGCCCATCGGCAGGTCGCAAGCCTCCCGCAGCGCGCAACGGGCTTCGTGAAGGTCACCCCCGAGGCTCAGGTCCATGATCGTGTCCGTGCCGGCCCGCAGCGCCGCCCGCAGCTTGGCCAGTTCGGTCTCGACGGACGCCAGGTCGGGTGACGTGCCGAGGTTGGCGTTAACTTTCGTCCGCAGCCCCTTGCCGATCCCGACCGGCCGCGATCTCCCGTTGCCGCCGAGGATGACGATGCTGCCGTCGGTGACCCGCTGTGCGAGCTCGCCGGGAGCAATCTGCTCCTCGGCAGCCACTTGAGCGATCAGGGCTCCATCTGAAGCGGTCGTGTCGTTCGTGGTCAGCGGTCTCATGAGGCCCTATCCTATGCGCCGCAGCTGGCACAAACCACTCATGCCGGCCGCACCGTCATGGCGGCCGACTGAGGCGGCCACAGAGCGGAAGTATAGCCCATTTCGGAGCCCAGTGCAACTGAACGGGAGGCGCAACGGGCATCTGCTCAGGTACAACAATGGCCGGCCGACAGGAGTGCCGGATTGGGGTGCCGCGCGTGCCACACTAGCGGTCGGGTAGCATGCTCAGGATGCCTGTGGACCGCGCCGTCGGCCACACAAGGATATTGCCCTCGCAATCGCCGCCCGCCAGCAAGTCGCGCGTCGGTGAGGTGGTGAGCGCCGTCACATCGACCAGGTCCACCGCCCGTATCCACATCACCCGGCCTGTGGTGGTGCTGACCGCCCCCACCGTGCCCCCTTCGCGCGTCGCCCCAAAGAAAATCGAGTCGGGGGAGGCGCTGTACGTGAAGTGAGCTCTCCCCCCGATCTCGGCCTGCCAGTTGAGCGACCGGACACACCGCCCCGTCGGCAGGTGCCAGACGCAAAGCAGCCCGTCCTTGGCGGCCGATGCGGCACAGACCCCGTCGGGTGAGAACTCGACCCAGTATCCCCGTGCCGCGTGTCCTGGCAGCTCGGCCTGTAGTTCGAGGGAGGGCGCCGACCAGAGCCTGACCACGCCGTTGTCGCCGACCGTCACCACCGCGTCGCCCGCCGGAGAGAAATCAAGCGCGCAGAGCATGCGCTTGCCCCGGGGCCCGAATTCCGCTCGAACCTGATCCACGTGTGCACCGTCGCTCGTCCTCCACAATGCCAGAATCCCGTCGGAAGACCCGGTCGCAACGAACTCGCCGCTGGGCGAGTAATCGAAAGCGGTCACCCAGGGAAGCCCACCGAATATCGCGCCGCGTGGGGAGAGGTGTCGGGGTGGCGCTGTCTCGATGGTCCGGTCCAGTTCCAGTTGCGGTCGACCGAAGATGTGCACGTACCCACCGGTGAGCCAGATACCCTCGTCCAGCCACAAGTCCTCGCCTGCATTCAGCACAACGTGAGTATGGGATAGACTCGGGTTGTGGACCACCGAAAGCGTTTCCCCGTCCGGGCCGAAGAACGCCCCATGGCCCCCGGGCCATCCCGGTGCGTGGTCGGTCTGGATCAGTTCCCAGTTGCCGTCGCGCCAGGCTGGCTCTGCAAAGGGACAGAACGGCCAGACCAGTTCGCCGATACTCGTCTTGAGAAGCTCCGGATACCTCCACAGCCACACGGTCTCGCCACTCGCCAGATCCAGCACGCGGATCTCCTGGCAGCGATTGGTCGAAGCCAGAAACGCCCCCTCCGGCGAGAAAGAAAGCACACAGCATCCGCAGGGATCGTGGAGCAAACGGTGGTGCTGCCCCAGGACCGCCACCGGGGTCGTCGGGGGACGCGCCAGTGCCTGTGGGAGGTCCATCTCGGGAACGGGCGCGGCCTCTTGCGCTCTGGAAGCCTGCACCCACAGCATCACGAGCATCGCCGTCAGGACCCGACATAGTGCGATGGCCATGTCACGCCACTGACCCTTCGGCATCGCCCACCTCCTCGCTGCAGTCTAACGGACTCGGCTAATCTGTGCCTCCCGTCCATGAGGTTCGGTGTGGGGAGGCGTTCCTCCTACCGCGCCTGATAGTTTGACAGCACGAGCCGGGCATGGGTACAATCAGGACGAGGTGAACCGGATGAGCTCACCCGGGGACGGCCTCCAGGCCGTCGTCTTCGTTGATGGGGCGAGCAAAGGCAATCCCGGGCCCGCGGGAGCCGGCGTTGTGATCGCGGCGCCGCAAGGCGACGTGCTGAAGGAGCTCTCGTTGCCCATCGCCCACGCCACCAACAACGTCGCCGAGTACACGGGCCTGCTGGAGGGACTGCGCGCGGCCCGCAAGCTGGGTCTGGAGCGCATCGAGGTCCGCACCGATAGCCAGCTTCTGCAGCGCCAGCTCGACGGGACCTACCGTGTCAAGAACCCAACGCTGCGCCAACTCCATGCCCGGGCATCGGGGCTGATCCATCGGTTCGAGCGGTGCCGCGTTCGCCACATCGCACGCGAGGAGAACCGAGCAGCCGACAAGCTCGCCTCTGCGGCCGCGAGGAAAGCGGCCGAGCGGGGCGAGGCAGTAGAAAAGCCGAAGCAAGGGAGCTTCGAACTCTGAACGACAAGCGTCTGCCTTACGACTGTGACTGGATGATCGATGGCCAGTTGTGCGCCATGTCCCTCCCCGATGAGGCGTCCATCCGACGCCTGCAAGAGCTGGGCTTCACCATGGTCGTCTCAGTTGCCGCGGAGGACTACGCGGACGAGGTGGGGGATTGGTGCCGCGATCGTGGTCTGCGCTGGCTGCGGTACCGCGTATGGGACATGGCGGCGCCGGATCTCCATGACGTCCGGGACTTCGCCGCTGAGGTGGACCGTGAGCTCCGGCGCGGAGGAAGCATTGCCGTGCACTGCCTGGGTGGTGTGGGGAGAACCGGCACCATGGTGGCCTGCTACCTCGTCTCGCGCGGTGCGGGCCCTCGGGAAGCGGTGGCCGAAGTGCGTGCCCGACGCCCCGGCTCGATCCAGACGGGCGAGCAAGAGCTTGTGGTGCATCGCTACGGCGCCGAGATCTTCCGGAACCGACCGGTTTCGACAGATCCGTAGCGCCAGGCGAACGGAGTGATTGAGACGCTGCTCTTCATCCTCACGCTATTGCACGGTCGGGGATCCCTGGAGGATGCAACCGACGCCGCCCTCGTGCATCGGACCGCGCGGGGTGAGCTCGACGCCTTCGAGGTCCTGCACAAACGCTACTACTCGAAGCTCTTCAAGCTGGCTGTGGTGAAGGTCGGCAATGAGGAAGACGCGCACGACATCGCCTCCGAAACCTTCGTGCGCGCCGTACAGAACGTCTTCCGGCTGGACCCCCTCTCCAGCGCCAGCCTCTATCCGTGGCTGCACAGAGTCGTCTTGAATCTGGTAGTCGATCATTACCGGCGCACCGGCCAGGTGGAGACAGTGTCAGACTCCCCGGAGGCGGGCGAACTGCTCTCCTTGTTTGAGCGGATCGAGGACACGGGCCCCTTGCCGGAGGAAATCGTCGCTCAGAAACAGATCCAGGCAGCGGTCAGGCAGGCTCTCGACAGCCTGCCTGAAGCTCAGGCGCAGGCGGTGTCGTACCGCTTCATCGGCGAGATGTCCCTCGCGGAGATTGGCGCCGAGATGGGCAAGTCCGAAGGGGCCGTGAAGTCTCTGCTGCACCGCGGGATGTTGAACCTTCGAGCGCGGGTACAGGCCCTGAAAGAGCACCGACAGCAACAACGCAAGGATGGCCGAGATACCGATGTCAACGGAGATACTGTCAGAGTACGTCGATGAGCTCCTGGCCGGGCGGGAACGGCCGCTTCAGGAGTACCTGCTGCAGAACCCCGACAAGCGGGAGGAACTGCTCCCCCTGCTGGTTGGTGCCCTGGCGATCCATCGTTTTCTGGCGAGTGTGACACCCGATCGCTCGCGCGAGGAAGCCTCGCGACATCGGGCGCTGGAGGAGCTGGCCAAGGTGTTGGCTGAGAACGAGGACCTGACCCAAAGCGGGGCCCTGACCCGGTTCGTCGAGCGGCTAAGGAAGATCATCGGTGGCGAGGATCGAGGGTGAGTGCAGGCACACCTGACAGTCAGATTCGCCGAGCCCTGACCCCGCAAGCGATCGCGAAACTCAGCAGCATGGAGCTTCGCGCGCGCGCCATCGTGGAAGGCCACTTCTCCGGACAGCACACCAGTAGTCACCGCGGGGCCAGCGTCGAGTTCGTGGACCACCGGGAGTATGCCCCCGGCGATGAGCCCCGCCACATCGACTGGAAGGTCTACGGGAGGACCGACCGGCTGTTCGTAAAGCAGTACCAGGCCGAGACCAACCTCGACCTGCACCTGCTGATCGATGTCAGCCGCTCCATGGACTTCGCCTCGGGTGAGGTCACCAAGCTCCGCTATTGCAGCTTCCTGGCTGCGGCCCTGTCGTACATCGCCATGCGACAGCGCGACGCAGTCGGGCTCTTCCTCTTCGACCACCAGGTCCGACACGCCCTGCCCGCTATGACCAAGCAGGCCCACCTCGCGCGCGTCTTCGATCTGCTTGAGGCGATCGAGCCGGTCGAGGACACCCGCATCACCCCCGCCCTCGAAGAAATCGCGCAGCGGATCAGGCGCCGGGCCATCATCGTGCTGCTCTCGGACCTGCTGGACGACCCGCCCGAGGTGATGCGCGCTCTGGGGTACTTCCGACACCGCGGCCACGACTTGATCGTCCTGCAGACGCTCGATGCGGCTGAGACCGGGCTCGACTACCGGGGGACGGTCGCCTTCGAGGACCTGGAGACGGGCGAACGCGTGAGCGTTGAGGTCGCGGACGTGCGGGCTGGCTATCTCGCGGAGTTGCGGCGCTTCCTGGCCGCCTACAAGCACGGCTGTCGCGACAAGTCGATCGACTACGCGCTGCTCGACACCAGTACACCATTTGACACGGCCATCTCCGCCTACCTGGCCCAGCGGCAGGGGCATCTCAGCAGGACGCGGGCTGCCGGCCGCTAACGCCTAACCCGGGCGCACCACTGTCCCCTTCCCGAACACCAGCATGTCATACGCCTTCTGCACCCGCTCCCAGTGCTCCTCGCGGTCCAGGGCCCAGTGTCTGCCGATCACCGAAGCGACTCTCCCGACGCCCAGACGCGCGCACTCGGCCTCCACGTCGCCGATGTACCGCGCTCCCGCCTCCGGGCGCTCGCCGCGCCGGCCGAGCATCCCGTGCACGTAGACGTCCGGCACCTCCTGCCGGCGGGAGAGCTCCAGGAGATTGGTCAGGTAATCGATCGACCCGTGGGACGAGTAGAACGATATGATGCCGAACAGATGCAGGCTGGCCCGGTCACGCTTCGCCCCCTCGATGGTCCAGAGAAAAGCTCCGTTGGTCATGTAGGCCCCGCTGTTGATCGCCTGCTCGATGCGAAGCCGGTCGGAGGGTGCGATGCGGCCGGCGCCCAGGTGAAGGTGACCCGCCTCCGAGTTGCCGACGGTCCCCGCCGGCATCCCAACCGCCTCCCCGGCGGCCTGAAGCGTGGTTGAGGGGTGGTTCCGCAAGAGAGCGTCCATGGTCGGGGTGTCGGCCTGGGAGATCAGGTTCCCGGGGCCGGGCGGCTGAATGCCCCACCCGTCCACGATCAGCAAGAGCACTCGTCGGGAGCTGTGCGGAGGTGGGGCAGAGGTGAGCAGCGACCGCCCCGTCATGGCCGGAGGCGGGTCGATCCGCAGCAGCCCGAGGATCGTGGGCGCGACATCCGTCAGCGCTCCGCCCGACCTCAGCGGCACGCCAGGGCCCACCACGACACAGGGCACCGGGCTATCGGTATGACCCGTGTCGATGGCGCCCTCCGGGTAGTACCACTTCTCCGCCGTGCCGTGATCCGCGGTGACGGTTGCCGCCACATCCGCCGCCTCCGCCGCTGCCAGAACCCGCCCCACCTCGAGATCGACCGCCTCCACCGCGCGGCGGATCGCGTCCGGATTCTCGATGTGTCCCACAACGTCGATGTTGGCGAAGTTGGCGATGATCAGCCCGTACGCGGGATCTTGAAGCCTGGCGATCGTCGCATCGGCAACCTCGGCCACGCTCATCTCGGGACGGCTATCGAAGTGCTGCACGTCCCGGGCCGACTCGATGATGACGCGCTCCTCACCGGCGAACGGTTCCTGGCGCTTGCCATTCAGGAAGTAGTTGACGTGGATGGCCTTCTCCGATTCGACCACCTTCGCCACCCCCAGCCCGCGCCGGCAGACCACCTCGCAGAGCGTGTCCTGCAGCTCGCCCGCTGGCGGGAACGCGACCCGCGCGGGAATGCGGGGGCTGTACTCGATCATCGTGGCGAGGTTGACGGCAAAGCCTCCATGCGGGCTGAATTCGCCGAAGTCCGGCTCGGTCAGCGCCCGGCAGATCTCCACCTCGCGCTCGCC
>CBFDAZ010000321.1:0-6379 GCA_965602825.1 uncultured bacterium | reverse complement strand
AGTTCGGTTGCGGGCCGAAGTGGCTGACACGGGGCTACGACTGGTACGTCAGCAACGTCAACTACCCCGGACGGGTGCTCTGCAATGTGCTGGCAGAGGACATCAATGCCCGGCTGCTCCCGTGGCTTCGCAACCACATTCCGGAGAGCCTGTTCCTCTTCGTCCACTACTGGGACGTGCATCAGCCCTACAACGAGCCGGAGCCGTACTACTCACAGCATGTGGACGGTCCCTCGCCGGAGACGATAGAGGCGACTGATGGACGCGAGTTCCTGCCGACGTGGGGCTGGGCTGACCGTCTCTCTCCCGAGCGCCGGGAGTACCTGGCCCGCTATGACGGCGAGATCACCTACGTTGACACGTGCATCGGCCAACTGCTCGACGAGTTGAAGGCTCTCGGTGTGTACGAAGAGGCCTGGATCATCCTGACCAGCGACCATGGGGAGGACATGGAGGAACACAACGCACCCTTCGAGCATCGGGAGACCTACAACTGCAACGTCGGCGTGCCCCTCATCATTAAGCCCCCGACGGGGTGGCCGATCCAGACCAAACGTGTGGAGCCGATCGTCGGCCACATCGATATCCTCCCGACGATCCTGAACATCGCCGGCCTTGAGTCGCCGAGGGGCGCTGACGGCGACAGCTTGCTCCCGATGATGCGAGGCGACGTGCAGAGCGTGCACCCCCACCTGTTCACTCACGGCGGCGCGGTGAAGCAGAAGGGGCGCTGGCAGAGCGGCGAGGTGGCGGTGCGGACACAGGACCTGAAGTACCTCGTGCGCGGAGCGCCGATAGCTGAGCCGGGGCATGCTCGGTTGGAGGTATCGGTCCTGGCGGCGCCCCCGTGGCGCGGAGACCGCTCGCGGCCCCCGGCCGATCTCATCCACTACTTCAACCGGCTGCCCAAGCAGGAGCTCTACGATCTGCGCGCCGATCCGTGCGAGATCAACGACCTCGCCGCGGCAACGCCGGACAAGGTCGCGGAGCTTCGCGAGCTCTTGGCCTCATACGTGGGGCGACGGCCAGACCTCTTCGCGGGGAGCCTCACGTGAGGACTATCGCGAGGGTCCGTCGTTCACTGGATCGCGAGCATCTCCCGATCGCGTGGTGGCACTTGGGCGCGCCTGTGGGAAGGCGGCGATCGTGGTGATGGCTAACGTGTGGAAAGCGGCGCTCGCTCTGGTGACCGCGGCCGGTCTGGCTTGCCTTCCCGCGTGTCCGTCGAGACCCAACCGATCCCGCACGGTGCTCCCGGCTGGCCACGAGGAGCCGCCGCCTGAGCGTGTCTCAGGCGAGGCCCTGGAGCAACCGACCGTGGCGTCCGTGGGGGCGCAGCAGACCGTCGTCGTCGGGCGAATCACGCTGGCCTCCCAGGTTCCCGACCCGTCCGAGGTCCTCTACAGCACATGCTTGACCTTCGTGAAGTATGCCGTTGAGCAGGTGCAGAGCGGCGACTACGGAGAGGAAGAGCTGCTTGCGGCTTTCTGGGGAATGCGCGACGACAAGTTGCAGCCGGCAGCCCGCTTCAAGCCCGGTCAGCGCCATCGTCTGACCCTCGAGCCCCTATCCGACCACCCGGAGCTGTTGCGCGAAATGCAGGCCGACGATACGGATGACTACGCACTGACTCCCTACTGGGTCATCGAGTACACCAGCACGGGGGAGGCACCAGAGAGCGAGTAAGGGTGTCACGTTGATGGCCAGGGCTCCGGGACGCGGCAACAGCCGAGACACAGGCGGGCTGTGGCATCGCCGCGGGGAGGGGGTCAGGGGAGTTCGGTCACGGTCCAGGGGGCCATGGAGGACCACAGGTCTCGGTCGGTGACGGTCCAGATGACGATGCGCTTTTCCCCGATCGCGGCCGAGCCGAGCCGAGCGAATGTGCGCGGGAATGCCGGACCCGCCCCGGCACTGCACATCAGATGGATCGGCACCCCCAGCTCCCGGGCCAGATGCGCGCTAAGCCCCCCGTGCCCCTGCCCCGGCACGACCTCAAAGCGCCCGGCATTGCTGTCACCGAACAGCAGCACGGGGCTGGTGGACTGATCGGTGTACGGGGCGCCCGTATCATCGACGACCAGCGCCACGCTCATGTTGACCGGTGCGTAGCGGCCGCGTTGGTCCTCCGGCAGCATCTCGACCAGCTCGCCCAATTGAGTCACCGATGCAGTTCGGTCCGCCCAGACGACGCGTGGCTTCCGCAGGCGCTGGTACTGCGGTAGGCCCCGAACGGTCTCGGCAATCAACTTCGCGGCGAGCCGGATCCCACGGCTATTCCAGTGGGCATCGTGAGGGCGGTAGAGCAACTCGCCCTCCACCTCACGGTGGTCCACGAAGGTCGGCAGCAGATCTGCCACACGCACCCCTGCAGCCGCCAGATCGCGGAGCAGTTGCCTCTGCGCCGGGCAGACGTACGGTACTCCTCCCTGAGGCGCCGAGAGGGCCACCTTCTCGGGGTACACCTCCTCTTTCGTCGGGACAGGAGCGAACACGAGGGCTATGCCTCGCTCCCGGAGTCGCCGGTCAAAGCGCACGACCGCGTCGTACGGGTTGCGCGCCCGACGCTGTCCCGTGCGCAGGTCGCGCCAGAGCAGGTACTCCAGGCCGGCCCAGTAGAAGAGCCAGTCATCCCGACCGACCACGGCTTCAGCATCGGCCGGGCGGGCCGCCAGCATGGCCTTGAGGTCGTCGTGGAAACCCGCCAGGCCATCGTACCAGGCGTCGTAGTCCCCGCCCCAACGCTGCAGTTCGTTCTCAAGGGCACGGAGCTGCGCGGCAGCCAAACTCCCTTCGCCGTTGCGCGAGTCTGAAGGTGGAGCGGCAGCCCGGCAGCCTCCCACAATGCCTATTGAAACCAGCGCCGCTCCGGCCAGAGAACGGGTCATACGTTCCCCCGTTGGGAACTGAAGCCGAGCGAAGGGCGACACGGCCCTCCGTACGCGAGTAGCTGGGCCTCCCGCCCTAAGCGACCTCCGCAAACGGACCGCGAGGAAAGAGTGGCAAGCGCTGTACAGGACTGTTGGTGGCGACGAGAGGAGCATGTCGCAGGTTCAGCGAGCTGCTGCGGCCCTTATCTTCGCTGGGTGGGCGACGCTCTCCTGCTGGGAATCCGGGCCTACCATGCCCGCTTCCTGGCAGGGGCTCCGCCGGTGAGTCGGGCACAGGCAGGATCACTACTCGGCGGAACCAGCACCGGTCGCCTGTGCCTCCGCGCCCTCGCGAGCTGACTCGTCTCGAAGACGGTCCTCAAGTCCTTCCAGGAACGAGTCCAGCGACGGCTCGGACGAGCGTTCGTCCGGCTTGCCGGACCCAAACATGTCCTCAAACTGCTCCTCGACCTCATCTTCCAGAGCATCGAAGACGTCCGGCCACGAGGCGCCCGCGTCCAGGTCGCCCGGCGGGAGGAACAGGCTCTCCGGGTGTGCGGGATCGAACTCGCGCTCGATCACCGTCACATCCTCCGGAGGATCGAACTCGAAGTGCCGGTCTGAGAGGCCCTGGTTAACCGCAAGGCTCTTCGCGGTCCACGTGACGATGGGGTTGCCCCTGTCGGTCAGCGCCATGCCCTGAACCGGGAGTGCCGTCTTCTTGCTGACGTAGATCCTCGTGCGCTCCCATTGCCCGGTGAGCACCTTCGAATCCAGCAGCCTTCCGGTGGCTGGCGGGGCGAGAGGGGCGATGGCGCCTTTGGTATCCGGAACTGGGGTCAGCTCGATGACGTAGCACTCTCTGCCCTCGGCGGTCTCGGCCCCGATCACGCGCGCATCGGCGCTTCCCAGCAACTGGTCCACCCACTGGGCGGGCGACTGGCTGCGAGCCACGTCGGTCGGGTCGCCCTCGGCGAACGCAACATCCAGAGCCACCTTCAGGGAGGGCACGTAGACCCACGCCCGGCTGCCGTGCGAAATGAAGCGACAGACGGTCAACTGGTCCGGGCCGACGTCGATCCGGTACCGGTCGGGCCTCTTGAACCACATCGTCCCGCGAACGGGGATACTGAGCGGCCCCAGTTCCGTCCGCAGCTCGAAGTCGTTCTGGTAGTCAGCGACCCGCTTCCAGGCCCACTCGCAGCGCTTGACGACGTAGAAGGTGCGCAGCCTCTGCCCAAACACTATCCAGGCCACGGCGAGCAAGATCGCCACAATGGCGATGACCACCAAGCAACCCATCCGGCGCCTCATCGTCTAGCACCTCTCCCAGATGGCTGCTGCAATGTTCTTGCCACAGGCCTACGGTTCACGGCGAGTCGGTTGGGGACGCCGGCTTCAGAAGGCAAGTCACTCCTGCACCGTTGTGATGGTCGTCCAGAACTGGTGGGGGACGGAACCGATGGTTTGCTCCAGGTCTAGCTGCCAGCCGTCCTCGCCGCGAATCGTTTCGACCCCGAGATCCGTGGCAACCATCTCCCCCGACCCTGACCGGTGCATGACGAGTACGTGCACCGTAGCGTGATCGCCCAGGATGTCCGCATCCTTCATGACCGCCTTGCGCTTGCCGAGAGCAATAACCAGTTGCCCGAGCCACCGGTCACAGGACGGGCTCGTCCGGGATTCGTCGATCAGATACTCCCTCATAGCCTGGAGATCGTTGTCCCGGGCGTCGGCCATGAACGATTGGACCGTCCTGGACGGGCTGTCCGCCACGGCGTAGTGATAGATGAGGTACGTGACGGCCAGAAGGACCAGCATCAGCCCAACGACGATCCCGGTCGCCCAGCCTCTGGTCCGCGGCAGTTTGCGCCTGAGCTCTTCTCGCATGTTTTCCACCTGCCTCAGGTGCCAACTACGGTCCGCTGTCCGGCATTCTCAGGTTGGCGGGTCAGACATGCGTGCAATGCGTTTGCGGTGATGCTGATGGTATAGTTGGACTTGCGGGGCAATCTTCCCTGCACTGAGGCACCTTTGGGAGCCGGTCGGCGGCGCCGATGCCGTGCCCCGCCGGCAGGTGTCGGCTCACGAAGGAGGCCGATTGCGCCGCGCGGCAGCCACCTCGTCGGCCAGTTCCGGCACGGGGGCGAGGAACCGCTCGATGACCTGCTCCAGGTGGAACTCGGTATCCGCCTCAAAGCGCAAGGTGATCAGGGGCTCCGTCACCGACGGCCTGGCCAGCGCCCATCCGTGGCTGAAGCTCACCCGTACGCCGTCGAGAGTGGAGATTCCTCGTTCGCGGTGCGCCTCCGTAAGGGCTGCGATCGTGCCCACCACGCGCCCGGGGTCCCACGGAATGCGAAGGTCGGGCGTGGCGGAGCGCTGGGGCAGGGCCGCGATGACCTCCGAGAGCCGCGGCGCCGCCGGTCCCGCCAGGACAGCCGCCAGACCCAGGGCCGCATACATCGCATCGTCTCGCCCATCCAGTTCTCCGAAGAACAGGTGGCCGCTCATCTCACACCCGAAGACTGCCTTCGCGTCGAGCATGCGGCGCCGCATGAAGGCATACCCGGAGCGCTCCATGTGGGGCACGAAGCCCAGTTCCTCGGCCACTGCGGGAAGCACCGACGAGCACTTGAGGTCGTAGACCACGGCGGCACCAGCCTCCCGCGGAACCAGCAGCCTCAGCAGCGCGGTCCCGGCCAGGTCGCCGCTGATTGTGTGACCCGTATCGTCCACCAGGATGACCCGATCCCCGTCGCCGTCAAAGCCGAGTCCGAGCAGAGCGCCGCTGTCCTTGACGTGTTCCTCCAACTCCGACAACGCACCGGCTGCGGCCGGATTTGGGTTGCGCTTGGACAGATCGGGGTCCGGCTCACAGTGGAGCCGGTCCACCCGGGCGCCCAGGCGCTCGAACGCCTCGGGCAGGACCAGACCGGCGCACCCCCCTCCCCCATCGACCGCCACGTGCAAGCCGTCCAGCGGCAGCGTCGACCCGATCAGCCAAGCAAGATACTGCGGGAGGATGCTCTCTGTCCGGACGGACCCGTGACCGGATCCGAATTCCCTCGAGGTCAGGAGTGATTGAATCGCCTCGATGCCCTCAGGCGACGGAGGTTCAGAGCCGAAGACCACCTTGAAGCCGTTGTCGGGGGCGGGATTGTGCGAAGCGGTTACCATGACCCCGGCGCCCGGCGCCATCTCTGCCAAGGCGTAGTAAAACGCCGGTGTCGGCACGAGCCCCAGGTCCACGACGTCGGTCCCCGTGCCGGCGAGCCCGTGTACCAGCGCCTCCTTGAGGGCGGGCGTGCTGCGCCGCGCGTCGCCGCCGACGACCACCGGCGAGCCCCCAGCCAGCGTCCCGATGGCTCTGCCGATGTCGCCGGCGACCTCCTCGGTCAAGTCGTGGCCGTAGGTGCCTCGGATGTCACACGCCTTGAAGATGCTCATCTGCGCTAGCCCGGTCTATTCACGACGAACGATCGACATAGGTAGGCCCTCGCGGGCTT
>CBFDAZ010000320.1:0-6380 GCA_965602825.1 uncultured bacterium | reverse complement strand
AACCGGACATCTCTACCTTGCAGAAAACCGGACACTTCTACTTTGCCTTGACACGTGAGAGGAAGCGCAACGGCGGATGGGGAAGAAGCGAACGAGTGAAGGTCGAGACAGGTTCTCGCCGCCAACACGGCTGAACCTGGTGCCGTGGAGGTGAGATATCCGATGGTTGCAGACCCGGGCAGAGACCGCACGATCGCAGAGAGTCTTCTGAAGCAAGGGGTCATCACTCAAGACCAGCTTGCGGCCGCGGAGGCTGAGCAGCAGGCCAGTGGAATATCGCTGGTCCAGGCCCTGCTCCGGACCGGCGCGTGTACCGCACAAGATATTGCGCGGGCGGCGGCCGATGGCGCAGGCGCTGCCCCGACTTCCGAGGGCGTCTTTGCCCAGTCTCAGAGCATTGCCGACATAGCGCCCGAACAGGCGATTGCGGCGCCGGCAAGCCTCGACAACTACGAGGTCGATCCGGAAGCGCTGCGTGAGGTTCCGCGACCCGTCGCCGAGGAGTACTGCGTCCTGCCGCTGCAGATGAGCGAGGATCGCATCGTGGTCGCCATGGCCGACCCGGACAACGTGTTCGCGATCGACGAGATCCGCAAGCGCACGGGACGGCGGGTGGAGGCCGTACAGGTACTCGAGAGCGATCTGGTAGCTGCCATCGAGCAGTACTACTCCAGCCAGGCGCGGGCGGCGGTGGTTGAGGGTGGTGTGGTTGCTCGGGATCTTTCCGGCTCGGTCGCGGCCGAACTGACCCTCGACGAGGTGGGCGAGGACGTGCTGGCCAAGCTGGACGAGGCTCCGGTGGTGCGCGTTGTTGAGCGCATGATCCGCGACGCGGCCTCCCAGCGCGCCTCGGACATCCACATCGAGCCGCGAGTCGATACGTTCATCGTCCGCTTCCGGGTGGATGGCCTGCTTCAGTCCATCACCGAACTGCCGGTCGATCTGCACCGCACCGTTGTGTCTCGCATCAAGATCCTCAGCGGCATCGACATCTCCGAGTCGCGGCTGCCGCAGGACGGGCGGTTCGCCACGATCGTCGATGATCGACCGATCGACCTCCGAGTCTCCACTCTCCCTACCTACTGGGGTGAGAAGGTGGTCATGAGGCTGCTCGACAAGAGCGCTGCGCTGGTCTCCATGGCCCAACTGGGCTTCCTCCCAGACATGCTGAAGCTGTACGATGGCCTGCTCCACACCAAGCAGGGCATGGTCCTCGTCACCGGCCCGACCGGCTCCGGGAAATCCACGACCCTCTATGCGTCGCTCCATCAGATCAAGGATGACACCCTCAACATCACGACCGTGGAGGACCCGATCGAGTACGAAGTAGTCGGCATCAACCAGACGCAAGTGCACGAGAGGATCGATCTCAACTTCGCCTTGTGTCTGCGGCACATCCTGCGCCAGGACCCCGACATCATCCTGGTGGGTGAGGTCCGTGACCTGGAGACGGCTGAGATGGCTTTCCGGGCGGCAATGACCGGCCACCTGGTCCTCTCGACGCTCCACACCAACGATGCGCCGTCTGCGGCCATGCGCCTGGTTGACATGAGCATCGAACCGTACCTCATCGCCTCGTCGGTGATTGGGGTGCTCGCACAGCGGCTCGTACGGCGAATCTGCCCGCGCTGCAAGGAGCAATGCGAGCCGACGGAGGCGGAGATCGAGGAGCTTCATCTCGGTGCAGAGCAAGCTAAGAAGATACAGTTCCACCGCGGGCGAGGGTGCGAGCAGTGTCGGAATACGGGCTACTACGGCCGGGTCGGCATCTTCGAGCTGATGATGGTCAACAACGACCTCCGGGAGCTCATCGTCAGCCGCGCTAACTCGGCCGAGCTGCGGCAGATGGCTCTGAAGACGGGCATGAAGAGCCTGCGCTACGATGGTCTGAGCAAGATCAACGCAGGGGTCACCAGCGCGAGCGAGGTCTGCAAGGTGCTGCTGTTTGGCGAGGAGGAGTGACGGAGGCCCGGCGTGATGGGGCGGCGGCCAGTGATCGAGGCTCCGTCGGCTGTGGCGTGCTGCGGCGCAAGTCCACCCACATACGTTCGAGCTCCCTCGTCGGCCGCAACGGAAGGTGAGTCCGGATGAACGGGTTCCCAGGCGTTCAGGCTATCCCGATACAGAGCGAATCGATCTCATTTCTCATTCGCGGGGCGGAGGTCGCCCGCTACAACAGTGGCTGGGATATGCACCGACCCTATCTGTTCCCGGTCATCGGACCGTCGGGACGCGGCGTCACCCGGATGGGGCATCCGCACGATCCGCTCGGGCATCGCCACCATTACTCCGTCTGGGTTGCCCACCACGATGTGAACGGAGTTGACTTCTGGTCCGACCAGCCGGAGGCCGGCAAGCAGACGCACCGCAACATCCTGGCGCTGGAGGATGGCGTATCATCGGCTGCGGCCCGAATCCGTATCGTGTGGAGGGGACCCGATGGGGCGGCGATCCTGGAAGAGGAGCGCACCTGCCGCCTGACCGACCTTCCCGACAATGAGCGGCTGATCGACATCCACCTGCGCCTGACGCCGGCGAAGGGTGCCGTGACGTTCGGTGCGACCTCCTTCGGTCTCCTCGCGGCGCGGGTGGCCAAGACGATGTGCGTGGCCGACGGGGGCGGGCAGATACTTAGCTCGGAGGGGGCGCTGGGCGAGGAGCGGATCTTCTCGAAGCCGGCCGCCTGGTGCGACTACTCCGGCCCTGTTGCCGCCGACGAGTGGAATGGCATCGCGTTCTTCAGTCACCCCTCGAACTCCAACCACCCGCCCGAGTGGCACGTCCGATCCGACGGCTGGATGGGGGCGTGCCTGTCGCGGGAGCATGAGCTCAAGCTGGAGCCCGACCGGCCGCTGTCGTTGCGCTACGGGCTGTACGTGCACCACGGGAGCCCGAACGAAGTCGATGTGCGCGGCGCCTATGCGGACTTCGCGGCCTCTGAGTTCCGCCCGTGCGAGAAGTGACCGACAGACGGCAGCCACCAGGGGAGGGACGGTCGCCGTGGGTGCAGACAGGTTCGCAGTCACCCTTCTGGTCGGGCTGCTGCTCTGGGCGAGCGCCGGCGAAGCAGGCCCGGCGCAGGGCTTCCGGCAGCGGTACCTCTGGACGTGGGACCACCGCATGGACTGGGCCGGCAAGACCCCGGGCGGCCTCGTCATGGGCGGCGGCGGGTCGTACCGCAAGCCCGCAGGCGAGTACCTGGAGGACTACAGGGCACTCGTCGACCACGTCTCTGACCACACGACCTTCAATGCCATCATCATCTGGGGCTTCTTGCGCGATACCCATGGCGGCGTGCGGGCCGGGCAGGAGCTCTGCGAGTACGCCAACGCCCGCGGCATCCGGATCATCCCCGGCGTAGGCACCAGCGGCTATGAGGGTTACTACTTCGAGGGCGATCACCAGTACAACATCTCCACCTGGCTTGCCGCGCATCCCGAGTTGCGCGCCGTCACCCAAGACGGCAAGCCCCACAACGCCCTCTGCCCGAGCAAGCCCGAGAACGTTCGGTGGCTTAACGACGGCTGCCGGTGGCTGTTTGAGACCTTCGACATTGGCGGGATCAACTTCGAGATCGGGGACTTCCTCGTCTGCTACTGCGATGACTGCAAGCAGGCCCGCGCCGCCATCCCGGGCGACGCGCCGGATTACTACAAGGACATGGCGATCTCCACCGCACCGGTGGCCCGGCTCGCCCAGGAGATCGCTCCCGACGCCTGGCTCAGCTACGCCACTTACACGGGCTTCACTCCTGAGATGGCCGAGACCCCGCCGAGCTGGGTGGACCTCATCCCGCCGGGCATCATCTGCCAGTGGACGCTGACGGGAATGGTCAGCGATGAGAAGTGGCCCCCGGGCATCGGGCCGCCAATGCTGCTGAACACCGGCTACTTGCACTGGGGGAACAAGTCCACCCACTCGGTCCACAGCTTCTTCCTGCGTCGCGTTCAGGATGTCTGCCGGCGCGCCGCGGAGGCCGAGTTCCTGGGCCTGGCAACCTACGGCGAGGATCCCGCCTCGATCTTCAGCATGCGGCTGTTCTATGATGCCTGGAGCTACTTCCTGGACTACCCCCTGGCTTCTCTCGACCAGTACTGCGCCTCGTCGCTCGCGGAATGGTTCGACTCAGCCGAAGAGGGGCGGAGGTTCCTTGACATCGCGCTCGACTTGGAGAGTCAGGGCGTCGGCCGACTCTCCATTTCGCCTGCTCTTGAGGCTGCGACGGCCGCCCGCGCTGCGGCGCCGGGGCCGAAGGCCCGAGACACCTGGGACGAGTTCATCGGTTACCTGGAGGGCCGGTTGCAGGCGATCGAGGCGGAGGACCGGGTCATCGAGGAGCCACAGGAGGTCGCCGCGGCCATGCGGGACGGCTTCCGCATCACCCAGGACACGAGCGCGACGCTGGTCCTGCCGAAGCGGGAAGCGGACACCCTCGAGATCAAGGTCCGCGCGGACTTCAACATGGAGAATGGCATTCTGCCGGTGATGCGACTCCTGCTCAACGGTGAGCTGCTCGGGCCCGAGCGCGCCATCGACCGCCCCGACACGATCCGCACGCCCCACCACGAGGGCTACCAGTCGCTCCCCGCCTTCGATCCGGACAGCGGCGCCTGGCGCGTGAAATACGACAACGACTTCGAGATCGACGAAGTCGCGGGCCGCAAGTATGATACGCTCGACTACTCCCCCGTCTTCAGGTTCCGCATCGGCGACCTGTGGGGCGAAGGCGAGAATCGCCTGGTGATCCAGAACCTGGAGCGACGCTTCCGGCCCACGGAGCACGGTGTCCTCGTGGTCGGCCACGTGCGTTTCGAGTGACCCGCGATCGGCGGCAGGAAGGCCGTTGCGGCGCCTCAAGCGAACCTCACGCGCGGCCTGTCGTTGCCGTTCACGCTGTTTGTGGCGACGGAGCTCCAGCTCCGTCGCAGTTGAGGACGTTGTCGTCCGTAGGTCGGGTCTCCAGGCCCGACGCCGTAAGGCCGTCTACGCCGTCCGTGGCGACGGAGCTGGGATTCCGTCGCGGCTGAGCCCGTTGCCGTCCGTAGGTCGGAGCGCCGGCTCCGACGCCGCAAGGCCGTTTGCCGTTTGCGCCGTCCGTCGTAACGAGGTTGGCTCAGGAAAGCCGACCCACGAGACGGTCGACTTACGCACTCTGATGAAGAGGCAGAACCGTCATGGAGAAGCGCAAGCTCGGAAAGACCGGACTTGAGGTCTCGATCGTCTCTTACGGCTGCATCAAGCTGCCGCAGATCGAGGCAGACCTGGCCGCCGAGTGCCTCAATCTCGGTCTTGACCTAGGGATCACCTTCGTTGACACCGCCCGCAACTACCGCGACTCCGAAGAGAAGATCGGCAAGGGCATCGGTCACCGACGAGACGAGTTCCGTCTCGCGACGAAGACTACGGCTCGCGACGCCGACGGCCTGGCCGCGGAGCTCGATACGAGTCTAACGAACCTACAGACCGACTATCTGGATTTGTACCAACTCCACTCCGTCAGCGATCCCGATACCTGGCAGAGGGTCATGGCGCCGGGAGGGGCTCTGGAGGGAGCGCGCAAAGCCCAGGACGAGGGCAAGGTGCGCCATGTTGGGGTCACCATCCACCGCTCCCTCGACGTGATGCGGAAGGCCATCGAGTCCGGCGAGTTTGAGACGATCATGCTGGCTTACAGCCCGCTGGATCAGGAGGCCGTCGGCGCCGACGTGCTGCCCCTGGCGAAGCAGCACGAGATGGGTGTCATCATCATGAAGGCCCTCAGCGGGGGCGCTGTCTGCATGCCGGAGGAGCAGCGCCCGCCTGAAGGCGATCCGATCGTGCGGGACTGTCTGCGATACGTCCTGGGGAACGACGCGGTAAGCTGCGTGATCCCCGGCATGCGGGCGGTGCACGAGGTGCGGGAGAACTGCGCCATCGGCAAGCGCTTCGAGCCCCTGAGCGATGCGGAGGAGCGGGAGCTGTTTGAGAGGTTGGCGCCGCTGTCGGGCAAGCTCCGCTACGACCAGTTCTGCCTGGGTTGCGGCTACTGCCTGCCCTGCCCGAACGATGTCCCGATCCCGGAGGTGTTCCGGGCGCTGACGATGCACCGGGCTTACCCGGAGAACCTCCGCCACCTGGGGGCCGATCTGTATCGCTCTCTCCCGGTCACCCCGGAGGCCTGCACGGAATGCCGGGAATGCGTCGAGAAGTGTCCGGGCGGGCTGGACATCCCGGCAAGGTTGCAGGAGGCGATGGAGGAGTTGGAGAACGCGCCCTCGCCGTGATGGTGCGTAGGACCGCGTAGGACAGGCTTTCCAGCCTATCCGCGTCCCAACCACGAAAGGGAGTTGACGATCGCCCATGCCTCAAACGAGACGAAAACCCGTCGGTGTCGGCGTCAT
>CBFDAZ010000319.1:0-6393 GCA_965602825.1 uncultured bacterium | reverse complement strand
CGCGCGTTCCATTGAAGGGAATCCAGGAGTCCGGTGGGCGCATCCTGATCGGCCGTCTGCAGCTTGAGCGCGAAGCCGACCGCATCACCAACATAAGCCTGGGCGACATCAGCGATGCCGCGGAGAAGCTCGCAGTGAAGCAGGCCGACTTCACCGCCCACCTCAACCCACCGGGTACCCGCGTCGACCTCGGGGCCATCGCCACCGACGGCTCAGTCAAGGTCAATCGCGGGAGCGACTCCCTGACCGTCTTCCCTTACCCTCGCGACCGCGAATTTGGCGTGGCACTCGACCTGAAGGCCATTGCGCCGGAAGCGAACATCGACCCGTCGAAGGCAACGGTACGCGCGCTCGCCGCTCTGACCCAGGAGGACATGGGTGAGGTGGAAGCGACAGTGGAGGGGGACCGGCTGACGTTCCGCGTGGGCCTGCAGGGCGCCGGGAGATACGTGGTGTCCTGGTAGAGAGCTATCCCGGGAAGATCGTCCGCAGCGCCTCGACCGCGTTCTCGACGACCATGTCGAGGGCCTCGGGCACCAGCTTGGCCCAGTAGCGCGTATTGACCTCGTGCCCGCCGCGCGTCAGAGCTTCTTGGGTTGGCACATAGCCGACGTATTCGGTCGTGCAGTGGGCGACGTAGGTCGGATACGCCGGTGACTCGAGCTTGATCCGGAGCTGGCCCTCGACAAAGGGCTCGCCGGGCAAGCCCACAAACGCCGTGTCTCCCACGCGGAAGGCCTGGATCTCGTAGTCCAGCGCCGCCTGACGCTGGCGCATCAGGTGTACGCTGTAGATGCTCGCGGCGGCCATCCACTCCGGGTCCACGCGCACCGGCTCCTCGTCCGCCCAGGCGACTTGCGGGCTCCTCTCCAGAATCTCCCGCGCCGAGGCAAGCTGCTCCTCCGGCACTTCGCGGATGGGGATCTTCACATGGACGCTCTTCCAGTCCAGCTCCGCCTGGTCAGTGAACGCCAGCGTCTCCGTCACCTTGCGGGCTGTCTCCGCGAGCGTGCGCCCCATTTGCCGATGGTCTTCCACATAGTCCGGGTCGAAGGGCGGCCACGGGTTGATGTTCCCACAACACCCGTTCAGCACGAGTGGAACGCAATCGTCTCCGAACTCATGCCGCAGTTCGGCGGCCCACGCTCCGGGCCAGTCGGCTGAAACGATCCGCTTGGGGAACACATGCACCGGGTGGCATGTGTAATGGACGAGCATGGCAGGGACCGATAGCGAATCCGTCCGCAAGCACACGACGCCCAGCTCCGGGTCCATCGGGCCCTCGATGTACCGGATGTGGTTCGGTCCGAGTGGCCCACCAGACCAGGCGCGGCCGGGCATCGCCACCGTGCCGTCCCGCGTCACGGCCCGGCGGTTGAACGCCAGCCTGCCCTCGATCCCACTCCCTACGCCGATTCGGACCGGCTGCAGGGCATCGTTCGCCTGCCCGATCGCCTCGATGGCCCGCTCCGCTGCCCAGTTGCTGTAGCCCTCCTCCCCACCTCCCACCCACTCATGCTCCGGCGGGACGCCATCGAAGTCCCGATCGACCATGAACTGGCCCAACGGCGGCGCGGAATGGGTCTGCGTCGCATGGACCATGACCGCATCCGGATCAAACCCAAAGCGCTCCGCCGCTTCGCGACGGATCAGGCCGGAGTACGTTCCGGTGACGATGGTGACATCAAGGGCCAGGAAGCACAGCTTCTGCCCGCCGCTCTCGAGCACCACGGCCTTTGCATACAGCGGGTCCGCGACCAGTTCGGCCGGCCGATGGACTCCGACCGCACCCGCCAGGTGCACCCCCGCTTCCGGTGTGATGTCTACTTGGGCCGCGCCCGCGCTGATGGCCCGGCTCTCGTCCTGCTCAGACGCCTTCGGCCCGTGCCTCATCTTCTGGTTCCTCTCTGGCACTGTTCTGAACCACGTCTCTTTCCCTGGAATAGGTCAGCCTGTCAACAGCCTCCTCCACCGTCAGCCACTCCACCTCATTCACCTCCTCGGACGGGCGGAACTCTAGCTCACTGACCGGGATCATGTGCCAGAACAGCACCACCTTCGGAACGCCGCGGACCGTGTAGCTGACGCTGCCGGCGAACCCCGTGATCTCGGCCTGGCAACCCGTCTCCTCACCCACTTCCCGCAGCGCCGCCGCCTGCCACCGTTCGCCCGGCTCCAGCTTCCCCTTCGGCAGCGTCCAGTCGTCATACTTCGGCCGGTGGATTACGGCCAGCTGCCTGCTCCCACCTGACTCGCGCCACACCAACCCACCTGCCGCCTCGATGACATCTGGGCCTGCGCCTGCGCGGGGCACCAGCATCCCTCCGCTCACACTCCTTCGGTTGTGCCCGAGGTTCCGCTTACCGGCCTCGCGCACCTCGTGGCCGCCGTCTAAGGCCTGCCGTGCCCCCCGACAACCGCCTTCGTGTGCGATCGCCCCCTACCAAGAACCTGCAGACTGTGCTATACTGGCATCGTAGCCAGCTTGCACTCCCGCTCGGTTCGCCTCCGGGCGGGGTGTATGGGTGGCTGCAAGTTGGTTCATGTCGGCAGGCCGAGTTGCCTCAGCAAGTAAGGCATCCCGCTTGCCCCTGATGTTGTGAGCATTGTCATAGTGCTCGGTCGAGCGGACGCGATGTAGGTGGCCGCGGGGCCGTTGAATGCGCCGTATGGCAAGGGAGCGTCCGCTTGAAGCTACTCGTCATCTCCCCTTCCTGGTTGCCTAGCCTGTGGAACGGGGGCAAGGTTCTGGCCCCCCCAATGTCTCTCCCGGTCCTGGCCTCTCTCACGCCCCCCGATGTTGATGTACAGCTCGTCGACGAACACGTCGAGATGGTGGACCTTGAGGAGCCAGCCGACCTCGTCGCCATCAGTTGCATGACGGCCGCGGCCCCCCGCGGGTACGAGATCGCCGACCACTTCCGCGCTCGCGGCGTACCCGTGGTGATGGGGGGCATGCACCCGTCGGCCCTGCCCGAGGAAGCGGCCGAACACGCCGACGCCGTGGTGGTCGGTGAAGCCGAGACCCAATGGCCGCAGGTCTTTGCCGACTTCGCCGCCGGCCGGCCCAAGCGCCTCTACCGCGCAGATGAGCGCCCCGAGCTCACGAACCTACCCATTCCCCGCCGCGACCTGCTGCGCGCCGATCGATACCTGACCGTGAACCTCGTGCAGACCGCACGCGGCTGCCCCAACGCCTGCAAGTTCTGCTCGGTCAGCCCGACGTTCGGACGGCGCTACCGGTTCCGGCCGCTCCCCGAGGTGATCGAGGAGATCCGCTCGCTTCGCAGCCGTTGGATCGCGTTTCCCGACGACAACATCGTGGCGAACCCGAACCGGGCCAAAGAGCTGTTTGAGGCCCTGATCCCGCTCAAGCTGCGGTGGGCCAGCCAGGGAGACATCACCATGGCCCGGGACGAGGAGCTCCTGCGGCTGATGGCTCGCAGCGGCTGCACCTGGATGTTCGTCGGCCTGGAGTCAGTGTCTCAGGAAAGCCTGGCCGCGGCCAACAAGCGCACCAACCTTGGGGTGGACCTGGCACAGGCTGTCACCACGATCCAGCGGCACGGGATCGACATCGTCGGCTCCTTCGTCTTCGGCCTCGACCCGGACAAACCCGGCGTGTTCCAAGAAACCGTGGAGTTCGCCGAACGCGTGAAACTCGGCGCCGCGCAGTTCGCCGTTCTGACGCCGTTCCCCGGGACCCCGGTTCACGACGAGCTAAGCAGCGAGGACCGTATCCTGAACCGGGACTGGTCCCAGTACACGCAGGGGCATGTGGTGTACCAGCCCCGGAACATGACGGCCGCCCAACTCCAGCAAGGCCGCGAGTACGCGTATGGTCGGTTCTACTCGCGGCGCTCCATAGCGAGGCGTACGCTGGTCTGGCGCGGCGGGTGGACCAAGTCGCTGCTGCGGACGATCGTCAACTGCAGCTACCGCCGCCTCTACCGGGGCGGCAGGATCTCGGACCGCACGCTGGGCCAGAGCCCGACAGTCCGCGAACCTCGACTGACGCAGGCGTGACGACCAGGCAGGCCGCCGGAGAACGAGCAGCGACCTCTTGGTCCCCAACGGAACTCAGCCTGCCTCCTGTGACGAGTACTCCTGCGTCTTCCCCCACAGGTAGAGGATCTTCGCCTCGTCGTCGTCCCCATCGATCAGGAACGCGGGGGATTGAGGAGCGCTTCCCTCGCTCCCCAGCTCCTTCCACCCAAGATCGGGCGCCTCCCCCTCGAACGCCAGGCCTACATCCGTACCCGCATCAACCCCTGGGCTGTCGAGGGTGAGGAAGTAGTGCCCCTCCTCGATGCTCGTGAATCGCGGCTGCGCAACGAGGCTCGACTGGCCCGTCCCGTACTCTGTGAGGAAGGCCATGGAATCGAGGCTGCCGTCGTCCGTCCGTATGACGGCGCCCGCCGGGAAGAAGACATCGGGCTTCGTCTGGTCGGCCTGATGGAAGAAGAGGTTGTGGCTCAGGCTCACGCCAAACGACTCCGGCGTCCCCTTGAGGAAGTGCAGAAGAGGATGCGGAATGCTCGCATCGAGGGTTGCGAGGATGTTGTTCCGCAGCTCCGAACCCTCACAGCCCGGGCTGAGACGCACAGTGACCCGTTCCCGGCTGTTGACCACGGTGTTGTTGATGATCTGCGTGTGGTTGCCCTGTATCTCCAGACCCGGATAGCCGTTCTCGTACACCAGGTTGCGGATCACGCGGTTGTGGCCCCGAGCACCCTCTTCCTTCTTCCCGCCGATCTGGATGCCGGACCGGGCGTTCCCGAAGCAGATGTTGTTCTCGATCAGAATGTGGTCGGAGTCATGGCCGACGATGATCCCCGGATTCCCGTTCCCGTAGCAGATGTTCCCGCGAATGACGTGGTAGTCCCCCGACGTGATGTCGATGGACTCCTCCGGGCACAACCCGATGACGTTGTCCTCGATGACGTTGCGGTCGCCCGTAATCCCCTGGCGCACTCCCTTCTCATCCCGGCCCCCTGAGTGACAGGTGACGCCGTCGTTGCTGTGGCACTTCACGATCGTGCAGCCGGAAACGAGGCACTCGGTTGCGCCGCTGCTGATGAACACGCCGCAGTTCACGTTCTCATACAGGAAGCAGTCGAGCAGCTTCACCCGCGTCGAGTCGCGATGGATCAGCACATTCGGGTTCCCATACAGGCCAACGAAGAGCGAAGCGCAGTTGCGGATGGTGACGTCGTGGGATTCGACGATGTTGATGTGCCGGCAGTTGCCAAACAGAAAGCAGACGTCCTCGATCTCGATCCAGCGTCGGTCGGTCAGATCGACCAACTGCTCGATGACCGGCACCTCGACCCGATGCTCCCACGGCGAGGCGCCGTCGCTCGTGACCACGTAGAGCTCCGACTCCTCCTCGTCGAAGAAGAACCGCCCCCGTTCCTCGGGTATCCGGTCCGAGCGCATGAGCCGGAGGGGCACCCCGCCATCGTACTCGAAGACGCTGAAGGGAGTCTTCTTGCCATAGAACAGCTCCGGCGCAAGGTGGGCCCGGTAGACCTCGCCTTCATGCTGCTCCCAGCCGTCCAGCGTCGCCGAGCCGAGAATCTCGGGCTTTGGCCCTTCCCCATACGCACCGATGCGGATGGGATGGCCCTCCGTTCCGTTGCCCCGGAACTGCAGCCGCCCGCGGAAGGTGGAGTCACGCTTGAGCAGCACTGCGTCGCCGGGCTGCGACTCCAGGGCCGCGAGAGCCTCGAGCGTGCGCAGCGGCGCCACCGCGCTCGTTCCCGGATTGTCGTCAGAGCCGCGCTCCGAGTCGAGGAAGTACTCACTCGTCTCCCCGGCAACGCAGAGAGCCAGCAAGCTGGCCAGCAGGGCTAACGATCTCATCGTCGGCAGACTCCCTCAGGTCGGCTCCGAGTGATCCCGGCCGCTCTGCCACTTGGCCGCTTCCCCGGCCTATACCTGCCGACAGATCGGCCCGCTTCGGAGGTTCCGGGAGGAGGAGACGCTGCTCTCAGCACCCAAGAGTACGGACGTGAACGTGCCTGTGGTCGCTGCTCTCATGGGCCCCCTTTCTCTCGGTCAACCGGGATCGCCCCTGCAGTCCGAGGATGCCTTCTTCCGCGCTGGCATCGACACCGACAAGCCTGTGTGGGGCTTGCGGGATGGAGTCCGGTTCGCCGTGTGGCCGGGCAACGTCGCCGACCTCCCGGGGCCGGGCGGCCCGCGTGGGCTCATTCGCGTCGGCTATCCAATCCTGGCTGATGGCAAGCACTGGCTCATCAACTTCATCGCCATCGAACCCATCGTGCAGGGGGCCGTCCGGCGGAGCTTCAGCGAACTCGAGCCCAGCGCCCGCGACGGCAAGCGTGGCAAGTTCATCGATCCCGTGCCTCCGCCGGGGGTCGTTGCCGG
>CBFDAZ010000318.1:0-6403 GCA_965602825.1 uncultured bacterium | reverse complement strand
AGCGCGAGATCCTGCAGCGCCACCTCAACGATCCTCGAGTGCGCGATCTGTACTGGCAGGGCGGCGATTGGGAGAGCCTGCTGGCCCTCGTCGGCACAGGCCCAGGTGGCGGTGCGCACTTCGGCGAGGCGGTTGACAAGCTCAGTGGGTGGCTGGAGAAGAACGAGCACCGGGACCATGGTGGCCCGGAACGGGCGTGGGGATCGCGAGGTCTGAGCGACGCGCTGGAGTCGCTGCGTTCGCAGGCGGAGCAGTATCGCGGCACGGCGACGGAGGTGATGATCTGGGAGGTCGCGGGGAAGCTGTACCTGCTCGCCGAGCGACCCGAGCAGGCGGCGAACGTGCTTCAGGAGGCTCTGGGGCGGATCGAGGAGGGCCGGCTGCTGCGCGACAGGCTGGTCGCGCTCCGGCAACAGGCCCTCGACATCGTGGCCGCCAAGCAGCAGGGGATCGATCCCGGGCCCTGAGGCGGCTCGGCCCCTGCCTGCACTGCCCTACCGGCGTAGCGGAGCCTGGAGGACATGGCTGGATCGCCTCCGGCTCGATCATCCAGCACCTACTCCGGGCAACGGATCCGCCCCTCGCGCCACACCACCCGCACCCCGTCGGGCTCACAGTCTGCCATGGCGAACTTGCCCTCCGGTGGCCATAGCTCCGGCAGGTTCAGCCCCAGCTCCCGCACCTGGTTGTCGTAGCACGCGGCCGTCAGGGTGCAGAGGACGGCCGTTTGGCGCTCAGTCAGTGGCCCCATGTGCGCCTTGTGTTGCCACAATGCCAGGGCTCGACCGGGATCAAGGGCTGAGGACACCGAGTGGTCCGACGGTGCCGCCGGCACTTACTCCGTCGGCTGAAGGTCGCGGAGCCAGATGTTCCGATATTCAACTGGGCTGCCGTGCCCCTGGAGCGCGATCGGCAGTCGCGAGGCGTGCGGCGTGTAGCTGGGCGCGGTGCGGTGACCCGTGGCACCGAGGAGCTTCGTGTCGTTGTGGACCAGCACGCCGTTGTGGAGCATCGTGAGGGCTCCCGGCTTCGCGAGTTTCCCACTCTCAAAGACCGGGGCCGTGAAGATGACGTCGAATGTCTGCCACTCGCCGGGCTTGCGGCAGGCATTGACGAGGGGAGGCGTCTGGCCGTAGATGGCGGCAGCGGACCCGTCGGCATAGATCTTCGAGGAGTACGAATCGTAGACCTGGATCTCGTAGACCCCCATCATGAAGACGCCACTGTTGCCCATGTTGACCGGGGCGCCGCTCGGCGGGTCAGGGGCGCGCCACTCGACGTGCAACTGGCAGTCCCCGAAGGCGTCCCTCGTCTGCAGGTTCCCGTCGCCCGCGACGAGGGCCCCGTCTCTCAGTTCCCATTCGGCCCCCGTGAACGAGTCCGCAGACGACCCGTCGAACAGCACGATGGCGTCCAACGGCGGCTTGACTGGTTCCGGTGCAGCCGGGGGCACCTCGACGCGGGGCGGTTGCGGGCGATCGCGTTGATGGACCTTGAAGGTGCTGCCGGGAATCAGCGGTGTGTCGGTGTATCCCTCGTACTCGTGCACGTGGAACCCATCCTGCGCGCTTGCCGTTGACGACACGATGATCACCACCGTAGTGAGCGCTATCCGCGACATCTCCGGCCCTCCGCTGGCGTCTGACACGCCTCCGGACGCAGCTTCCCTCCGCCTCCGCATGTGCCCTCTATCCCCGCGACTTACTCCATCCACGCTGCTCCGTCCCCCGCAGAACCCCCAGACCGATATGGTCGGGCTGTAGCCCCCGGGGTTCTGGGGATCGGGCCTAACCCTTGAGCGGGTGAAGAAAGGGTGTGTCAGGTGGCGAAGGCTGCCGCATACCTACGTGTTGGCCGAGGATACGGCGGTCGGCCAGCCTCAGGGCAGAGAGTAGAGGTGAGAGTGGCAATGCCGCGCGAGCCGCTGTTCGGGAGATACCTCCATCCCTGGTCGAGGCCGGGGGAACCGCTTGGCCCAAACACGTCTATAGATCGGTTGGCGAACGCCTGCTGCTGGACGACGACGAAGCTGATAGCAGTCGGCGCAAATGGGAGCATCATATTGATCGGGCCAGGCAACTGTCAGTTGCGGCTGGACTAATGGCACCGAATACGCACGGGAGCAGGCCCTGGCGACTCACCCTCTTCTCGGACTTCTGCACGAACCGTCTGTTCGTGGTGGACGCCGATGCGGCCGTCATCTACGTGGTGCGTGAATAGGGCGAGCCGCCTGGCCGTGTGGCCCGCCACGGCTCTGGCATGACTTGGGGTCTTCCGTGTGTCCGACCAACACGGAGATCCCGTCACGCCCGCGCTTGAGTTTCCCAGGCAATCTGAGCCCCACGGAGCCCCGCCACCGCTGTCAGGACTTGCCTTGGGAGGGGCGTCTTAGCCGAAAAGAAGGCACTCGCGGCTACAGGGCCAACCTTACTGGCAGACAGGCGCTTACTGAGCTTGTCAGTGCAACAGTACGATTTGATATGGGGAATCCCAGCGAAGGGGGTGAGAGGTTGCCGACAGAGCACCCTCCCGAGGCCGGAGACGATCTGGTGCCGAACCAGGTCCAATTGCCGTGGAGCACCGTCATCTACGGGGCCCTGGCCGGTGGCGTGGCGGCTCTGCCCGCGGCGGCGTTGGGCCTTGCTGACGTGAACGCGGCGATCGTTGCCTTCTTCGGCCCGTTCTGGACCGCCGGATACGGCCTCATCCTATCGGCGGCCGCAGTGGCGTCCGATTACCTACTGAGGGGATGGCCCCGACCGCAGCGCTGGGGTTTGGCGATGCTCGGCGCAAGTCTCCTCGTCGTGTGCTGGCTGGAGACCCAGTCGCTTGCCTGCTCCATGAGCGAGGGCGCGCCGGCAACGGGCCTGAGCGGACTACTGCGGATAGCCGTGTGGACGCTGCTGGGCGCGGCGCTCAGCGGGCTCTACGGCAGCGTGGCTGGCCTCGCCGCCTCGCGCCGGGCGGGCGCGCTGCGCGTCGCCCCGTGGATGGGCGGACTCGTGGCTCTCATCTACGCGGGCGTCGATGCTCTATTCGGCGGCCCGGCGCGCCGCATGGCGGACACTGGGACGATGCTGATCGCCTGGGTCCTGATGGTCGGCGCCGCGGGAGCCCTGCTCGGACTCGCCCTTGCCTGGCAGTTGCGGGTCGCGGCCCGGTACGCGGGCCCTGAGTCGTGACCCGTCGTGCTGCTGACTTTGGGATGGGGGGACGCCTTACTCAATTCTAGACCCGGCACGGTCGATGGCGTTCCGCGATCCCCGGAATTGCGTAAGGTGTCCCCCGAATGCGCGACTTCCCAGGGCCTGCTCGCGGAGCGCGACGTCACGCACCTTGCCGCCCTTGCCTCGGACGTGTAGCGGTGTTTCCGTGTGCGTGTGCTCCGAGGCCGCCGCTGCCGGAGGATCTGACGGTGAGGGCGCCGGGCGGCGCGGCGGGCAAGGCGATCGCGTGCTCCGCGGACAAGCCCGAGCCGCAGGTGGTGGCGCTCACTCGATGACGATCGCCAGGTCATCGG
This sequence comes from uncultured bacterium, assembly GCA_965602825.1. Taxonomy (GTDB): domain Bacteria; phylum Armatimonadota; class Zipacnadia; order Zipacnadales; family VGFC01; genus CBFDAZ01. The sequence goes on along the minus strand of CBFDAZ010000318.1, from coordinate 2,883 downwards.
CGTAAAGCGCGCCCGCGCATTGGATAAGGCGGATCTGGACCTGCACCTGCGCCGCGCCCCGGGGGACGCTGTAGGTCCGCTGGATGAACTCCCACTCGAAGGTGCCGCTACGCAGGAACAGGTCGCGGTGGGAGTGGTACTCGCCGGTGTCGGTGAGGAAGTAGACGGCGGCGTTCCCCATGTGGAAGAAGGCCCCCGGCCCTTTGCGGATCCCCTCGCCCCGGAACCATCCGGCCAGGCGGAGCGCCTGGCCCGGTTCGAGCGGAATCGGGACGGACCGCCAGGTGCTGGTACCGGGCGTGCCACGCTGCAGAGCCAGGCAGGGAGGCGACGTTCGGCCGCCTTGAGTTGCGAGCGTTGCGGACTCGTCGGTGGCGGCCCAGAATGCAGGCGGGTCGCCGCCGTCCAGCCCACCATTGACCCCGACCAGCCACGCCTTTCCGCGCGTTCGCTCCCCGCGCACGGCCAGTTCGTAGTTGACACCGGTGAGGCCCAATGGAACGGCGCCGGCATCCAGCCGCGCGACGCCGACGGCGGCGTCGGCGATCACATCGGCCTTGGCGTTCAGCCCCCCGCCACGCACGTGCAGCGATCCCCGCCGGTTGGGCGCCCATGGTCGGACGACGGCGGCCAAGGGCTGGCCGGAAGATGGCGGAATCAGCGTCACGGTTGGCGGCGAATCGTCGGCGCCCGTCTCAGCGAGCAGAGCCGGCACGTGGTGGGTAAGCAGTTCGTCAAGCCACGGCGCGGCGAGCCACGCGTGGGCTCCCGTGACGGCGTCGAGCAGCGATTCGGGCCTGCCGAGCTTCGCCGCGAAGCCCTCGGCGAACGAGGCATTGCTCGCCAGCTCGTAGATGCGCCCGTTTACCTCGCGCGCGACCGTCGTCACCGCGTGGTGGGGCGTGTCCGATTGGTCGACGAGACCGTAGTTGCTGTTCTCGCCGTCGGCCTCCACGTTGCCGCGACCCTCGGGCGGTTGGTCCGAGTACTGGAACCAGTGGTAGCCGACGATGTACGGGTTCGCCGCGCACGCCAGAGCGTAGGAGGCGTAGGCCCTGGCGCGGGCTTTCTGGGTGGGGACGACCGCGCCGGCGCCGCGCGTGTTGGGGTGCTCGGTGTCGCCGCCGCGGAAGGACCACTCGGTGATCATGATCGGCCGACCGGCCGTCTCGCCGAGCTCCATGAAACGCTCCCCGAACTTGGGCGACAGCGCGTCGGGGATGTTGTCGTTGTAGAAGTTCAGCGTGATGACATCACAGTGCTCGGCCACGATGTCGACGAGGTGGTCCGGCACGCTGCCGGCGAAGCGATGGCCGAGGACCATGTGGTTCGGATCGTGCTTGCGGACCGCCGATGTCACGACGCCGAAATAGCGCTCGGCGAGGTGACGATCCCACGCGGTCGAGAGCGCCCCCTCGTAGCCCGCCGCCTCGAACCGGGCCAGCTCCCGCCGGGCCGGCGCGTCGTCGGGCAGTCTGCGCGTCTGCTCGAGCAGCCCCCACCAGGCGAACTCGTTGTCGGTGAAGTAGCCGACGATGTACGGGTCGTCCCTGCGCTCGGATAGCGCGCGGCAAGCCGCGTCCACGCGCGTCTCGAACTCGGGGTCGAAGACGTCGGGGAAGGTGAGCCAGGGCGCGACGCCGGGGGCGGGTGTCGCGATCGTGAGCGGGGTCCCGCGGCGGCCGAGGCTGAGGTGAATCGTGTAGGGGTGTCGCAGGGCGATGTGAGGGTTGAGTGATCCGATGGTGTTGAAGTTCCAGTCGCGCAGGTTGCGCTTGACGGCGAGCGCCCACTCAGCTGCGCTGGCGTACTTCTCCCGCACCGCCCTCCCGTAGCGGCTGTAACCGAGGGCCGAGGAGTAGTCGCCCTGGTACGACACGTGGTTCACGCCGGTCGAGTAGAACAGATGCCCCTCCGGGTCGATCAGCCACCAGCGGTCATCCACTTTGCGCGTGTGGAAGAAGCCCGTCGCGTCGTCGACCTTGCTCTTCGCCGCGCCGCCGAGGTTCGTGAGCGCTCGCGTGCTGAAGTAGAGCGACACGCCCGCGCTGGTGGCGGCCCTCGCGACCTCGCGCTCACCGTCCTTGATCAGGGCCACGAGGCGGTAGACCTCAGGGCCCCCGAGCGGCGTGCTGCACGCAGACGCCCACGTCTCTCCCGGCTCAAGCGCCAGCTCCGTGCTCCACCGCACTTGCGGCTCGTGTCCCAGCGCATTGACCTGCAGCTCCAGGCTCAAATCCCATGCCCGGTCGGTGGCGTTTGTGACCTCGATCTCCAGCGGGCACTTCTCGGCATAGTCGGAGATCCACGGATCCCCACCCACCACGCGCAGGCGCAGCGTGGGCGCCGTTAAGTCGTCGAGGGTGATGCGGTCGAACCACGCGCGGCCCGTGAGGCTCGTGAAGTACGGCGTGAGTTTGAGGAGCGTCGTGTCGTTGGGTACCACGAAGCGAGTCTCGACCTTGCGCCAGTCGTGCGTGCCGGTGAGGTACTGCGTCCCTGCCGATGAGCGCGGAGCGCCGCCACCCCCCGTCCAGAACTCGGCCTTCACCACCGCACCGGGCTCTGCGACGTTCTCGGTGCGGACGTGCGCCGACAGGTGGTACTCGTGCCCAGGTACGAAGCCCGGCACCGAGTAGACCCAGCACCCGTTCGCCGCCGGTCCGCGGGCCTCGATGCGCAGGGCCCTGTTGCCCTCGTGTGTGCCCTGAGTCTCACTGACGAACTCTACTGTGGGCGCGGGGCTCCAGGTGCTCCATCCGGGGAGCTCGTCAAGCGTCTGGCTTGCGGCAACAGCGGTCAGTGCGCCGAGCACGCAGACGGTCATCGCGCGCGCCATGAACGGGTCACTCCTTCGGTGCCTGCAGCTGGTCTACGATGCGG
>CBFDAZ010000317.1:0-6406 GCA_965602825.1 uncultured bacterium | reverse complement strand
CGGAGTCGGGCCTGCCCCGACCTCCGTCCCGCAACGCCGGGACGGAGCCGGGGTCGCAGAAGGCGGGAGAGACCCGACCCACGGACGGCGTCGGAGCGGGCGCTCCGACCTACTGAACGGCAGACTCTCGGGGCAGTCCCCGGGCTGGAAGCCGGCGGCGGCGAGCCCTGGCCCAGATAAGGAGCGAAGCTGGATGTACACTCATGAGCGGAACTACGGGTGCCGGATCAGTGACGAATGGACCTACCGGGGGCTGCGGGTCCTCGTGATGGAGAACGACCTGCTGCGCATCAGCATTCTGCTGGACAAGGGCGCGGACATCTTCGAGTTCCTGTACAAGCCGCGTGACATGGACTTCATGTGGCGCTCGCCAACCGGCGTGCGGCGGATGCCCTGGCTGGACAGCCTGCAGGACCCCGTGGGACCGTTCCTGGACTACCACGAGGGGGGCTGGCAGGAGGTGCTGCCGAACGGAGGGCGTGTCTGCGAGTACGAGGGGGCGCACCTGGGCCTTCACAGCGAAGTCTGGGCCCTCCCCTGGCAGCACCAGATCATCGACGACGGACCGGACTGCGTGCGGGTGAAGCTGTGGGTGCGCTGCATTCGGACGCCCTTCCTGCTGGAGAAGACGCTCACATTGCAGCGCGGGGAGCCCGGGTTGGAGATCACCGAGACGCTCTCGAATGAGGCGGATGTCGAGGTGGCTTACATGTGGGGCCATCACCCGGCCATCAGCAAGATCTTCGTCGACCAGCACGCCGTGCTGAAGATGCCCCAGTGCGAAGTCGTCTGTGACCCGAATGTTGACGCGGCCAGTCGTTTCGATCCGGGTCAGCGGTTCCCTTGGTCCACAGGTCGAGCCCGAAGCGGGGAGGAGGTCGATATCTCCCGGCTGCCGGCTCACGGCAGCGGCATCTCTGACATGCTCTACCTGACGGAGTTGACCGAGGGTTGGGCGGAGATCCATAACGAGAGGCACGGACTGTCCTTCCGAATGGACTTCGATGTGGAGACCTTCCGTCACTGTTGGCTGTACATGGAGTTTGGCGGCAACCAGGGCTTCTGGGCGTGGGGACGTCATAATCTCATCTGCCTGGAGCCCTTCAGCTCCTGGCCCGCGGTCCTCCCGAACGCCATCGAGCAGGGGACGGAGCTGCGGATCAAAGGCCGCGGCAAACGAGAAACCTGGTTGCGGGCAGGTGTCCTGGAGAAATGACGCTCGCGGAAGGAACGGCGTCACTCGCGGCGAACTGCCACTGACGATAGGACACTGGGCGCGACGTCAGGGGTGCGGACCACCCCCTCCGTGAGTCGTGTGACACTTCGGTAGCAAGGCGGCTGGTCCTGGCGGCTTCCCGCGCGGGTTGCCAAGCTGCCCGTGGGTGCATTCGTTGGGGAGAGGCCGGGGACAGGCTGCTGTGCGTGCACCCGTGCGAACTGAGGAGAAGGTCTTCTCGCGGTTCGCCACGGCAAACCATCGAGGGAGGGGTCGGTATGCCATCGGCAAAAGACTTGATGACGACGGACGTGGTGATGATTGATGGGATGGCGAGCGCTGCAGATGCCGCGAAGCTGATGCACGAGAAGGGTGTCCGGGCCTTGATTGTGGATCGCCGCGACGCTTCGGATGCCTACGGGATCGTGACTCAACGCGACATCGCCTACGAGGTCGTAGCACCCGGGGTCGACCCGGCCGAGGTCAAGGTCCACGAGATCATGAGCAAGCCGCTCGTAGTCGTGAATCCGGATCTCGACATCCGGTTCGTTGCACGGCTGATGAGGAACATGGGGCTGTCCAGGGCGCCGGTGATCGCCGAGGGCAAGCTTCAGGGAATCGTCGCGGTCAGCGATGTGCTGAAGGCGATCGGCTGACGCATCGCAGCGTTTGTCACGCAAGAACAACGCCGGGCAGTCTCAGAGGCTGCCCGGCGGCTGGTTCTCAATCGTGAGAGTCGTCAGGGCGTTGGCCGCGGCCAGCGACCACGCCGAAGCCGTACCGGTAGCCCGGGCGCTTCCCGCCACGGGCACGGGCCGGATACTTCGCCTGCAGACGGCAGCAGGCTCGTATTCGGCCCCTCCTCACGGCTTATGTCAACGCGAAGGGTGCCAGTCCGCGCTTTCGGAGTCGGTCCGAGCGCGCCTTGCCAACCCAGTGGGCGACCTCGCTCGAGAGGTCACCGCTCATAGAGCACCTTCCCCTCGGCCAGGGCCTTCGACAGGACCAGGCTGGCCCAGTTCCGGTAGCGCTTCACCTCAGCCGGAGTGTAGATCAGGATGTCCATCGGACACGGATACGGATCGAAGAGTGCGTAGACTCTGGCGGCTCGACGTGGTGGCGCCCCCTGCATATCAGCGATGACGAGCAGATCAAGATCGCTGTCCTCGTCGGCCGTGCCGTCCGCGTGGGACCCGAAGAGGATGATGCGTTCGGGGGAGACGCCGTCAACAATCGTCCTGATCACGTGCTCGATGGTCTCCTGTGAGATCATCCGGCACCTCCCCCATCAGAGCTCCGAGTTGGTTTCGCTGGGGTCGGGGCGTGGTCCTCTGGCGAGGTGATGTACGGCCAGCAACCCGAACAGCGTTTTCCCGTCCCGGATCCGGCCGTCCCAGCACATGGCCAGGGCTTCGTCCCATGGCACGACCATTGCCTCGACGGCCTCGTCCTCATCAGGCGTTCCCTGGGCGGGACGGAGATCAGTGGCCAGGAACAGGTGGAGCAGCTCATCCGTGAAGCCGGGGCTGCTGTAGAAAGAGGCCAGGGGCTCAAGGCGGCCGGCGTTGTACCCGGTCTCCTCGGCAAGCTCCCGTTGCGCACATTCAATCGGCTGCTCGCCCGGCTCCAGCAGGCCGGCCGGGATCTCTACCAACTCCTCCCCGACGGGATGGCGCCACTGGCGAACCAGCAGAACGCGGTTGTCGGGCAGGAGCGGGACAATGGCGACGGCGCTCCTGTGCTCGACCACCTCACGTCTCGTTTCCCTGCCATCGGGGAAGCGGACGTCGTCGATCCGCAAGGACACGATCCGGCCCTCAAAGACGCGTTCCGAAGCGGTCGCGAGCTCGCGCGGCGGTGTGTGGTCATCGCCATGCATCAGGGGGACTCCACCTGCGTTGCGTTACGGCCTGGACTTGCGCTGAGCGAAACGCTTCGTGGGTGCCAGACGGAAGAAGTTCTCGATGAACTTCTTGCCGTCCGGGTAGTGATCGGTGTAGCCCTCGGGGTGGAACTGCACCCCGTACAGCGGTCTGTTCGTGTGGCGATAGGCCTGCACCTGGCATTCATCGGTGGAGGCCAGCAGCGCGAAATTCTTCGGCAACGCCTTGATCTCGCAGTAGTGCGACTCCAGGCAAACGAGCCCGTCCTTGAACCCCCGGAACAACGGATCATGCTCCACGACGCGGATATGATGGAAGCCGGCCTCCTTGAAGTAGCCGGGATGGTAGGCCGGCTGAACGTCCGGCTCGCCGGGACGGAGCTTGCGCATCGGTTCGTCGTGAAGCGCCTTCACCCGTCGGATGTTCTCGTTGAACAGCATGGCGACGAGCTGGTGGCTGCCGCAGATCGCGAGAATTGGGGTCTCTGTGCGCTTGACCACGTCATTGACACCGATCAGGTGACGGCGGTCGAAGGCAGCGAAGTCGCGGCCGAAGCCTCCCATCACGACGGCGCTGGGGCTGAGCTCCCCGAGTAAGGCTGGCCGGAAGTCCTTGTACCGCACCAGCAGACACGGCTCTCCCGACAGCTCCTCAAAACGGAGTTTGTGGTGGAAGTAGCCGTTGCCCGCACCAGCGACTTCATCGTCCTGTGCGAAGACAACGTAGAAGATCATGGTTCCCCTCTCCCGGCGTCGGGTGGTGTGAGTGACATGCCAACGGGGCGCCGGGCTGACGGCGGCCCCGGGAATGGGGGCCAAACCTGGCCCGGAGCAAGGTCCCTGCCTACTTAGTGAACATCCGCCGGAGAATCGTTCACGCACATGCCCATCGGGCGGGGCCGGCGAGCACAGTTGCCGACCGCCGCTGCTGCACGGCGCTCTGTCGATCGAGGTCTTGCTTCGCTGGTCCGCTCAAGTCGCCCTGCAGGGTACTGTCGCGCGCCGGCGAAGAGGGGAGGCCAATGCTCAGAGCGAAGCGGACAGGTGATCGCCAGCAATTCAAGAGCAGATTGGGTGGTGGACATGCGCGCCCCGACCAGGCCGGCCGTGCTCCTCGGCAGTTTGCTGCTGCTCCCTGGTTTCCACTGGACTACAGTTTCGGCCGATGAACTCGAAGACGAGCACGTACTCTCGACGGAGTTCGAGACACCGCACACCGACTGGGCCCAACCGTATGCGCTGGGCAAGACCCGGGTGCTGTTCTTCAGCGATGGCCGAGGCACCAACGCCCGCGAGATCATCGAGTTGATGCAGCGGTTCGAGATTGAGGCGGAGGCTATCTACTGGGCGCGGATTGTGGACACGACGACAACCCAGTGGCATGGAGGCGAAGCGGCGCACCGGCGCATTGCCCGTCTCCTGAAGGAGCGTTGGGACTGCTACATCTTCCACGGAGTGAAGCTCAGCGACCTGACGCTCGAGGAGCAGTACAGCCTGCTGCTGCCGGTGACCGAGGGCGCGGGCATTGTCTTCATCGGCACCAATGACGACCGGGTGCTGAAGGAGAAGAACCGGCTGACCGACCTTCCGCCGGTTCTCGAAGGGAAGGAAGTCGGGGACGCCTACGCCGTCAAGCAGGGCCGCGGGATCCGGCTTCCCGCCCGGCCCGCGCTCGACTACCACCTGGGCTGGGAAGTGGAGTACGACTACTGGCAGGAGCGTCTGGGGCGGGCCGTCCTCTGGGCGGGCGGGAAAGAGCCCGAGAGCAATCTCGAGGCGGCTGTGCAACAGACAGAGGTCGCCCGCAGCGATCTGCCCGGTGTCAAGGCGGTGGTGAGTTGGGATGCGGCGCAAGAGCTCGACGTTGAGCTTGCACTGCGGCTGACGCGCGACGATGGCATGCGGACGGACTTGGGGCCCGGGGAAGCGAACGAGGACGCCACGTTCGTCGAGGTCCCGCTCCCCGTCCTGCGCGGGGGACAGCACCATCTGGACGTGTTCCTGCGCAGCACGCGAGGGGTCGAGAACTGGATCGCGGTGCCATTCACTGTCACCGCCAACCGGACGGTGGCTGAGGTGAGCCTTGCCCGGGGCTGGGGGGAGGTCGGCCAGGAGATCGCCGGCACCGTCGTTGTCGAGGGAGAACCCCTGCCGGACGAGAGACTGGAAGTCCGGCTCGTCGATCGCCGCGGTCGCGTCCTGGCACAAGAGGAGTTCTCGACGGCAGACCAGCCGACCGCTTTCAGCTTCGGAGGGGAGCCGTGGATGCCGATGCTGCTGCGCATCGAGGCCTGCCTGTTCGATGCGCAGGGCGAGGTCTCGAGCGCCTACGCCTACTACCGGCTCACGAAGCGCAACCGCGGTCAGTTCAACTTCCTGGTGTGGGACTACCCCAACGGCACACTCAGCCCGTACGCCGAGGAGGCCCTGGCACGCCTGGGAATGACGGTGCAGCTCTCCGGCGGCAATCCGCCGTTGGAGGTCGCCGCCCATGACGTGGCGTGGGTCCCATACACGACGCGGATCATGGCCCCGCATGATGAGAACGGCATTATGCAGCCGCACTGCTGGAACGACGAGCCGGCGATTGACCAATACGTCCAAGGGATTGCTGACAAGTATGCGGAGGCCCGTGGGCACGGGGTATTCGTGTACTCCCTGGGCGACGAGACGGTGACACGCGGCTCCTGCGTGCATCCGGCCTGCCTGGAGGCGTACCGGCGATATCTCGAGCAGGAGTACGGCGACATCAACGCCCTGAACGCCTCCTGGGGCAGCAACTACGGCGGCTTCGCCGAGGTCCAGCTCATGGACCCGACCGACGACAACGCGGCCGCTGCGCTGCGGGACAAGAACTACCCCCGCTGGTACGACCGCCAGGCGTTCCAGTGCCACAACTTCGTCCAGTTCTGCACTCGCTTCGCGGAGAAGTACAGCGCACTCGACCCCGAAGCGCGGACCGGCTTTGAGGGCGCTGGGCGGTTCGACCGGGGCGACGACTTCGACCTTATCGTCCGCACGAATGGCTTCTGGTCGCCCTATCCCGGCCCCGGCGATGAGATCATCCGGTCGATCGCGGACCGCGACTTCCCCCGCGCCAACTGGATGGGCTACACCAAAGACGCCGACTCGCTCCTGAGCAAGTACTGGCGCATGGTGACCCGGGGCATGGACGCCGTGTGGTGGTGGCGGTGGGACAACATCGGGCGTTTCCACGGGCTGCTGATGCCACACCTCGGGCCCTTCCCGGCAATCAAGGAGATGATGAAGGACACGCAGATCGTTCGTGACGGGCTGGGCGATCTGCT
>CBFDAZ010000316.1:0-6449 GCA_965602825.1 uncultured bacterium | reverse complement strand
CAGGGCCAACTCGACCTGCTCCGTCAACTCAAACAGGGCGTCAAGGGCCTCCCGCGCCATCGCGAGCCCAGTGGCGTGGCTGGGGTGCCCGACCGGATAGAGCGCTCGCACCCGGGCAGCGCGACAGACCTGGTTGAGAGCGCCCTCGATCTTGTCAACCATCCAGTTCCACATTCCACATTTGCGGGCCCAGTGTGGGTGGGAATCTGCGGAAGAGCGCCCCCCCACGGTGGCCAGACCGGCGAGACCTGGGCAAACCGGGCCTCTTCCCTGGCCTGTACGCAGGCTGCAGGGCTCGCCTGAGCGAATAACCGGGCCAGGCTGAGCGCGCAACGCGCCGTCCGCCGCAGTAGCGGCCGTCTGATCCCATCACCCGGAGGACCGGATGTTCGCACCTATCATGCCAGGTGTGTGGGCCACGGGGGTTCTGCTGTCCACGCCCTGGGCAGCACGGCCGGAGAGCGCCACCGGTCCGCTCGCCGTGTGTGCGGCCAACCCCCGCTACTTCGCTGACAGCAGCGGAGAGCCGGTGTACCTCGCCGGCGCCCATGACGGCTGGGAGCTCCAGGACTACGCCTGGGGCGACAGGAACCCGGGCGTGCTGTTCGACTGGTCGGGCCTCCTGGACTTCCTCGTGGCGCACGAGCACAACGTTATCCGAATGTGGGTCGTCGAGCACACGAAGATCAATGACGATGACCAGGACCTGACGACGCCCATGCCGTACGAGCGTGTGGCCGGAAACGGCGAGGCCAATGATGGCGAGGGCAAGTTCGACCTCGACCGGTTCAGCGAGGCGTTCTTCCAGCGGCTGCGGTCGCGGACGGCGGAGGCCCGCCATCGGGGCCTCTACGTGATCGTCATGCTGTTCCAGGGCTGGAGCATCGAGGACAAGGGCGGTCGGGTCAACCCGTGGCCCTATCACCCGTTCCACGCGGCCAACAACGTGAACGCGGTGAACGGGGACCTCAACGGAGACGGCCAGGGCACCGAGTTGCACACCTGGCTGGGCGACGACCACCCCATCACAGAGCGTCAGCGGGCGTACGTGCGCCAGGTCGTGGACACGGTGAACGACCTCGACAACGTGCTCTACGAGATCGCCAATGAGTCCAGCGCTTACTCGACCCAGTGGCAGTACCGGACGATCGACTACATCCACGAGTACGAGCGGGAGAAGCCGACGCAGCACCCGGTCGGCATGACGTTCCAGCACCAGGGCGGAAGCAACGCGGCCCTGTTCGAGAGTCCGGCCGACTGGATCTCCCCCAATCGCGAGGGCGGCTATCGGCACAGCCCTCCGCCGGCCGATGGCCGGAAGGTGGTGCTGAGCGACACCGATCACCTGTTCGGCACGGGATGCAAGGACTACCGGTGGGTGTGGAAGACCTTCCTGCGCGGCCACAACGTGCTCTACATGGACATGTGGACCGTCGAGCGCGATGATGCCGACCGGGAGAGGGTCCGCAAAGCCATCGGCCACACGCGCGGCTATGCGCAGCGCATGGACCTCACGGCCACCGTGCCGCGTCCCGATCTCGCCTCGACCGGCTACTGCCTCGCGGAGCCCGGCGAGTCATACCTCGTCTACCTGCCGGAGGGTGGAGAGACCACGGTCGATCTTTCGGCGTCGCCGGAACGCGTCTCGGTCGAGTGGTTCAGCCCGGTCTCCGGTGAAACGGAGATCGGTGTGCCGGTAACGGGCGGAGGTACCAGGACCTTCGCGGCGCCCTTTGCGGGGGACGCCGCACTGTATCTCTCGACGCCCGGCCGCTGAAACAGAGAGGAGACGCTCGATGAAGGACATCGTCCGCGTTGGCACGGTGGGCGCGGGGAGTCTATCAACCGCGAAGATCTACCCCTGCTTTCACAAGCTGCTGGTCGAGCTGGTGGCGGTGTGTGACCTGAAGCCCGATCTCGCCGAGGATCGTGCTCGGCGCTTCGGGGCGGGGTCGGTCTACACCGACGTTGACGAGATGCTCGCGCAGGAGGACCTCGACGCTCTCGTCGTCTGCATCGGTCCGCGCGAGCACGTCCGGATGGCCAAGAAGGCCCTCGACGCAGGTGTTCCCGTCTACACCGAGAAGCCGCCCGCCACGTCCGCGGCCGACGCGCTCGAAGTGGCCCAGGTGGCGCAGCAGAAGGGCCTCCTGGTGATGACGGCCTTCAAGAAGCGCTACACGCCGATCTACGAGAAGATGAAGGAGTTGATGGAGAGCGACGGCTTCTCGCCGCCGGGCCTGGTGTCGATTCGCCGTTCGGCCGGCAGCTATGCCCACGACGGCGACCCGCGCCACGAGTTCCTGCTAGACTTCTGCATCCACCCGATCGACCTCGCCGCGTGGCTCGGCGGACCGGTGGCCGAAGTGTTCGCGACGAGCCTCAACAAAGACGCCTACTCTGTCGCTTTGCAGTTCGAGAGCGGAGCCGTGGGCAGTCTGGCTCTCGCCGCCAATGTCGGCTGGGGCTACGCGGACGAGCAGGTGACGGTCTACGGCAGAGGATCGGGGTTCATCGAGTGCCGGGACATGCGCCAACTCCTCGTCGGTCGTGATGGCGACATCCGCGACGTCCATCGCCTCGACTTCTCCACGGCAGGCGCCGACGGCCTCGTCGAGAGCGGCTTTCTGCCCGAACTGCAGGCCTTCGTCGAGGCCGTCCGCACGGGCGACACCAGCGGGGTCCGCAGCGACAGCGTGGAATCGTACCGATCCATGGTGCTCTACGAGGGCATCAAGGAGTCTGCCGATGGCCGGAAGCCCGTATCGCTCTCTTACGAGCTCTGAGGGGGGAATCCCATGAGACTGGCGGTAGCGATCGCAGGAACTCTATGCGCGCTGACTGGTGCTGTCCACGGAGCCACCATCACCGTGGATGGTCCCGACTCCGCGGCCATTGCCGCCGCCATCGGGCAATCTCAGCCAGGGGATGAGGTACGCCTCCCGGAGGGTACCTACTCGATCACAGAGACGATCACCCCGAAGTCGGGGACGCACCTCGTCGGCGCCGGGCAGGCCGAGACGGTCCTGCGATTCGCCGGTAACGAGCCGGGCCCCATGGTCTTCCTGACCGGGTGCGAGGACGTGGAGGTTGCCCATCTGACCCTTGACGGCGCGGGCAGCCCGCTCGCCCGTCAGGGGGTCTATGCCACCGACTGCCGCCGACTGAACGTCCACCACATCACCGTGTGCGATCTCGCCAAGGGCGAGGGCTTCGGGCCGCACGGGATCCACTTCAACGGCCACAACCCGACGCGCGAGCGGGGCGTTACGGACAGCGTCATCGCCGATTGCACCATTGAGAACATCGGTCTCGGCGCCTCTTTCGGCTGCGGCATTCGGGTCTCATGGGGCTCGTCGCGCAACCACATCCTGCGGAACACCATCCACGGCACCGGGCGCGGCGGGATCTTCGGCGACAACGGCTCGAACGAACTCGTTATCCGCGACAACCGGGTAACCGGCTCAGGCGGCGAGGGGCTGGGCATCGAGGTGTGGGGCGGATGCGACCGTTGTCTGATCGAGGACAACAGCATCGACCACTGGCTCAGCATCGGCGGCTGCGATTGGTGCTCCGTCCGTCGGAATGTCATCAGCGAGAAGACCGGCGTGACGAAGTCCTACGGTCTCGAGATCATCGGCAGCTACAACATCGTCACCGACAACCTCGTGGATCAGGGCCAGGGCATCGGCATCTCGGTCTCCAGCCGGCAACCCAAGGAGTACGTGTTCTACCGGGACAACACGATCAAGGGCTGCTATCACTGGGGGGCGCAGCTCCAGGGCGAAGAGGGCGGCATCGCCTATCACTATTTCTATCGCTGCAAGTTCCTGGAGACGCTTGTCGGCCACCCTTCGGTCAAGTACAAGGGCGGTGAAGGCAACGGTTTCCGGACGAACGGCCGCGTGAAGCACATGGTGCTCGAAGAATGCGAGATGCGCGACAATCAACGCTTCGGCGTCCAGCTTGGGGGGCCGGACGTTGACTTCCTGACCTTCATCCGCTGCGTCATCCAGGGGAACAAAGGCGCCGCCGTGGTCGGCCCGGGCGAGTACTCGGCCCTCGACTGGGTGGATTGCACCGTCGAAGGCAATGCTCGTGATGATCTGCCTCCCCGGAAGGCCTTTGCCGGGCCCGCTCCGGTCGCCGACTTCGAGGCGCCCACTGAGGTCCCCATCGGGGACGAGGTGACCTTCACGAACCGCTCCGGCGAGGTGGCGACGGCCTTCTGGGACCTCGGCGATGGCATCCCGATGGTCGGAGAGCAGGTGACGCACACGTATTTGCGCCCCGGCCAGTACCGCGTCACGCTGATCGTGTGGGACCATGACGGCCGTGGCGATCGGGCTGAGAAAACCGTCCGCGTGATACGCGAGGAGCTGTAGCCAGGGCAGCGGACAAAGGCTGCTGCTGGCCTGCATCGTCGCTCGGCTTCGCCAGCGCCATCCGGAGCATGTTGGTTTGTCCGACTTGGTGGAGGTCGCGCCCGACCGATCATCGAGGGGGAGGAGAGCATGACAGCGAGCAAGGCGGCACCTCAGTGGCTTCGGGTTGGTCAACTCCTTTTCATCGCCACGGCGACGGGATGTCTCACGCTGACTTCGTGTACGCACGTATCTGGAACACCGGACGCCCAGGAACTGCGCGACGAGGGCGTGCATCCGGACGCACCTGCAGCCGATCTGGACACATGGCTGGTACCCCACTATGGGAAAGGGTCGGTCCCGATTGTGCGGGTCCGCTCCGACAGTGCGATGGTCGCCATGCTGGGCGACGATATGCGCATGCAGGTCTGGGAGTTGGGGGCTGACGCATCACCGGAGGCCCTGCTGCGAGACACGAAGGGGGAGGAGTACATCGTCCTCAGCATGGCCTGGGTGGGGAAGACACTGGCCTATTGGCGGGTCAACGGGCTCACGAGTTACCGGGGCTTCCTGCGGGCGGTTGACGATCCCCTTGGACGCAACCCGTACGGAGATCCACATGACTTCATCGCCGAGAACAGCGAGACCTGTCTGTGGGATCCTGCAACGGACCAGGAGGCACTCCTGGCCGGAGGCGGCATCCTTGTCGGGGACGCGGGCGGGTCCCAGTTGGCCACTCTTGCGGGAACACTCGATGGCGACTTGGTAGGCGATTCCGCCAAGAGTCTCGCCGTCCGCATCACGGCTGTGCCTGATGGCGAGCTGCTAGGCCGGTTCGCCGCGGTCACTGGCCGACGTCTCCACCCGGTGTACCTGTTCTCTGAAGTCCTGGTGTCCCCATTTCTGGCACGTGGCGAAGCCCATCCATTCCTGTTCGTGGTTGGTCGGACCGACGGATTCATAATGCCTGGCGACCGCGCGTCGGTCTTCGTGCCTGCACTAACCCTCGTGACGCTCGATGGCGAGGTAACGTGCGCGACCAATGGCACGACCAACCGGCTCAGGTCGCGCCTCCCGGGTCTGCCGGCCTTGGTGGACCTGGAGAGTGATGGCGTGGCGGTTGCGTGTATGCTCCGGAAGTGGGAGTCGCTTCCGCCGCGACTCGCATACTACGGCTCCGATGGACGCCTCCTCCGGCAATACAGCTTCGGCCCGAAGTGGCGTGTAATCGAGCGGGGCACAGGCGAGAAGGTCAACTGGCGGCCCGTAGCAGTCACCCCCTCGGGGACCCACCTCCTGATCCACGACACGGGAGGCGAGCTGAGGGTGCCGCCTCACGCCAAACGGTGGCTTTGGTCGTGGGACCTGGAAAGGGAGGCCGGAGTACGGTTGCTGCGCTTGCCCCAGATCGAAATGACGTATGGGTGGGTCAACGACGAGCACCTCATCTTGGCCGTGAGCGACCCGATCGTGGGTGCTGATGGCACCCCCCTGCCGCGGTACCGACTGAGGGTTCTCCGCCTGCCCGATCTGGGAGCTCGGTAGCATCGTCAGGAGAGCGCATGGTAGGCCCTCCGGCGGCCCTCTCTGGCGAGCCACTCAGTCTGGCGCAGGTTGGGCAAGAGAGACCGTCGTCGAGTGTATGCGAAGAACGGGGATTGGCACTGCGTTTCGCCGGCCTACCCTTCTCCGCGGGCCAACTTGCGCGCGAAAGGCGTGCCTGTCCCCGCTTTTCGCCTTGAATGATACTCAGCGCCATCTTCATCGCTTCTGGGTGCCGCCTCGCGGCATGGACGGCTGCTCCGGAGATTTGGGGGCCATTCGTGCCGACGGGTCTCCAGGCCCGTCGGCGTAGCGGCCCCGGAGACGCCCGCAGAACGCCTATCTTCATGGTTTCCGGGTGAGCCTGCGCTCATGGCCAACTGCCTCGAAGATTCGCCGTTCCGTAGGTCGGAGCTCCAGCTCCGACGCCGTGCCAGCCGTCCGTGGCTCGGGTCTCCCAACCCGACACCCCCAATCTCCATCGTTTGCGGGTGCCGCAACGCGGCATGCGCGACTGCTCCGAAGATCTGGCAGTCGTTCGTG